>DASVAC010000135.1:0-30377 GCA_036376535.1 Gemmatimonadaceae bacterium
AGGAGTTCCTTGAGCGGCATCACCTTCGGCACGAGCTGCCCGGTGTTGACGTCGGGCACGAGGGCCAAGTTGATGACCCCGAATGTCGCCTGCATCGTGGTGTGCTTGTAGAGTTGGTTCAACACCACGCGCGGAATCGCATCCCGCTTGAGCTCGACCACGATGCGCATGCCGTCGCGATCGGATTCGTCGCGCAGCGCGCTGATCCCCTCGAGCTTTCCGTCCTTCACCTGATCGGCGATCTGCTCGACGAGCCGCGCCTTGTTCACCTGATACGGTATCTCGGTGACCACGATCTGCGACTTGTTCGACGACTCCTTCTCCTCGATCACCGCGCGCGCCCGCATCACGATCCGGCCGCGACCCGTCTCCTGGTAGTCCTTGATCCCCTGGCGACCGTAGATGTATCCGCCCGTCGGGAAATCCGGCCCCTTGATGAGCTTGCGCAGGTCGCCAGGCGTCGCGTCCGGGTTGTCGATCAGGTGCATGACCGCGTTCACCACTTCGCGCAGATTGTGCGGCGGGATATTCGTCGCCATGCCGACCGCAATGCCCGACGACCCGTTCACCAGCAGATTCGGGAATCCGGCCGGGAGCACCTTGGGCTCCTGCAGCCGGTCGTCGAAGTTAGGCGAAAAGTCGACCGTGTTCTTGTCGATGTCGGCCAGGAGCTCGGTCGCCAGCGTCATGAGCCGCGCTTCGGTATACCGGTACGCGGCCGCGTTGTCGCCATCGACCGACCCGAAGTTGCCCTGCCCATCCACCAACGGGTACCGCAACGAGAAGTCCTGCACCATGCGCACGAGCGCGTCGTAGACGCTGATGTCGCCGTGCGGGTGGTACTTGCCTAACACATCGCCGACGACCGTCGCCGACTTCTTGTACGGCCGCCCCGGCACGAGCCCGAGCTCGTTCATCGCGTACAGCACACGGCGGTGCACTGGCTTGAGTCCGTCGCGCACGTCCGGCAACGCGCGCGACACGATCACGCTCATCGAATAGTTGATGAACGACTCTTTGATCTCTTCGTCGATGAGCCGGGAAACGATCCGTTCGCGGTTGTTTGGGGCGGTCATGCGGGTACGGCAGAGGAGAGAGAACGCGGGGATGTCATAGCACAGAAATGTAATCCGTGCGGGGCACCCGGACAACCGCGGCGAGACAATCTAAGCCATTGTAGCCGCGCTGCTTACGAAGCTGGCTCAGCCGCTCTCCGCGCGCCCTCAACGATGCGGCCGCGGACCCGTCCCGTCGCCGTCCATTACCTCGCGCACCGCGGCCGCGTCGTCATCGCCTAACCCGGCCTCCACGGCACGCGCGAACTGCTCTCGCACGATCGCCGTCGCCGGCAGCGCGAGCCCATGCTCGGCGGCGCTCGCGAGCACCAGATCCAGATCCTTGAGCATGAGGCGCGTGCTGAACTGCGGGTCGTACCGTCGCTCGAACAACAACGGCGACTTGTACCCCACGAACGGCGATGCGAGCACGGAGCTCAAGAGGGTCTCGCGGAACAACTCGAGCGGAAGACCCGATCGATGCGCCGCCGCGATCGACTCGGCTAACAACTCGATCGTCCCGCCCACCAGCAGATTCATCACCAACTTGAGCGTGCTCGCCTGTCCGATCTCGCCCGCGCGGATGATCTGCCGGGCCATCACCAGCAGCATACCCGACACATCCGCCACTGCCGTGGTGTCGCCGCTCACGATCGCCACCAAGGTTCCCGATGTCGCCTGGCCGATGCTGCCCATCACCGGCGACTCGACGTAGCGCACGCCTGCTGTCCCGCACTGCTCGGCGAATCGCCGCGAGTCCGCGGGTCCGATGGTCGACATGTTGACCACCGTGCTCCCCTCGCGCGCACCGGCCAGCACGCCGCGGCCTCCGCCTAACACAGCCGACACCGCCGCCGGATCGGACACCATGAGGACGATCGCGCGCGACCCCGCCGCTGCATCGCGCGGGTTGTCCGCCACACGTGCGCCGCGCTTGATCAGATCATCCGCGCGACCCGGCGTCCGATTCCACGCTGTGACCAGATAACCGGCATCTACGAGGCGGCTCGCCATGGGCTTCCCCATGGCGCCCAACCCGAGAAATGCGACCGGCGCCCCTGTGTCCATGCCACCAACTTACCGTTTCGCCACCGCGCGGCCAGGGAGACGCGCCGTCAGTTGCGCGTCCCGCGCCGCACGTCGAAAATCGCACTCCGCCGACACCGCGGGCAGAGGAGCCATTCCCGCCGCCGCGCGTAGCCGAGGCCGAACGACCCGCCGCCGATCGGTCGCTTCGTCATCGGCACGTGACACCGCGGACACAAAGGCATCTCGCCGCGCACGAATGCATCGCGGATGCCGGCCTGTTCCGTGGCGTCGTACTGCGCGCGATCAGCCATCGTCCACCGGAAATGGCGGGCGCGTCGCTCCGCCCGCGCCCGAGGAAGCATCCCGCGGCGTCGAATGCAATGGACCGGATGTGGCCTCGATCTCGCCCCGCGGTCCGGGATCCCGCTCGATCGCCGAACGGAACCGTGCCAACTCGAAGCGGATGTGCATCGCGACCACCGCTCGCCCAACGGTGCCCCACGCAAATGCCGCGAGCGGCGACCCACTGTGCACGTCATACGAGCGACGCACCAGCGTCTCCGCTCCGTCAGCCACGAAGCTCCACCGCTCTTCGCCACTCCACGGACCGCTGTACGACAGTGCGACCTCGCGGTCGCTCGTCGCTTCGATCACGTACTCGAATCGCATGCCGGCGAAGAGCTCGAGCGCGAAGTGATCGCCCGCGCCCAGCACCGGACTCGACGTGCGCGGCACGAGATTGACGTCGGGCGCCATCCAGTCGTGCGCGCGCGCCACCGTTAGGAGCGCGCGCATGGCCTGCGCCGGCGTGGCCGGAACGACGATCAGTTCTTCGATCCGCGTCATATCGTCGTGAGCATCGCGCGGAAGGCCTCCGGAATCGGCACCGTGCGACGCGCTGCGTAGTCGTACATCACCTGCACCGTCCGTCCTTCCGCGACCACCCGATCGTCTTCGATCGCGCGGATCACGTACGACCACACCCACGCCTTGGTGCGCACTTCGCTCGTCACGATCTCGATGTCGAGCGGCTGTCCAATCATCGCCTCGCTCACGTAGCGCACAGTCGCCTCGGCGACAATGAACGGGAAGTCCGCGTCGCCGTGCATGCGGTCCACCCACGCGCGGTGCCGCGCGATTTCGAAGTACGTGAGGTAGACCGCGTTGTTGGCATGTCCTTTCGAATCGTAATCCGCGTAGCGGGTCTCGAGGGGGAAGCGCATGTCAGCCGGCCTCGCCGACCCGCAAGACGACCTTGCCGAAATGCTCCGGCGACCCGAGGCGCTCGTACGCCGCGCGCCCGTCGGCCAGCGGGAACACCGAATCGACCACCGGCGACAGGTGTCCGCGCTCGAACGCGCGAAGCATGGCGTCGAGTTCGCGATCGTTGCCCATGGTCGAGCCGAGGATCGACCACTGATTCCAGAACAATCGGCGCAGATCGGTTTCGACCATCGGCCCGCTCGTCGCCCCGCACGTGACCAGCCGGCCGCGTTTGCCTAACGCGAGCAACGACTGGCCCCACGTCGCCTGGCCTACCGTGTCCACTACCACGTCGGCGCCGCGCTTGCCCGTCCGCGCGCGCACCTCGCGCCCCACATCCTGTGTGCGGTGGTTGAACGCCGCGTCCGCGCCTAACGCGAGCGCGTTCTCGAGCTTCGCGTCGCTGCCCGATGTCACCCACACGCGCGCCCCGTGCAGCTTCGCGACCTGCAGCGCCGCCAGCGCCACGCCGCCGCCGATCCCCCAGATCAGCACCAGATCGCCCTCGCGCACGGCCGCCCGCGTCACGATCATCCGCCACGCCGTGAGCATGGCCAACGGAAGCGCCGCCGCGACGTCCCACTTCACGGTCGACGCGATGCGACGCACGTTCGGCGCGGGCACCACGACGTATTCGGCGCACGTCCCCGGCATGTGCTCGCCGAGGATCTTGTACGCGACGCACAACGACTGCTCACCCGCGCGGCAGTACTCGCACGTCCGATCGCTGATGCCCGGCTGAATGATCACGCGGTCGCCGACGACGACATCCTGCACGTCGGGCCCAACCGCATCCACGATGCCGGCGCCGTCCGAGCCCACCACCCAATCCGGCGTGATCGTGATACCGGGTAGTCCTTCCAATACGAACAGATCGAGCCGATTGAGCGCCGCGGTCTGCACGCGCACGCGAACGTCCGTACGCGCGCGCAATTCCGGAACCGGAATGTCGCGCACCTCGAGACGGTCGAGTCCTCCATGCGCCGAGATGGTGAGTGCTCGCACGATGATGTCGTCGGGTTATATTTGGAGTTTGAATGCTACCGAGCGCTCGTGCGCGGAGCAACGCGCACGCCAACACCGTTCTACCACACGTGTCAACGCGATGATTTCGATCAAAGTGCCGCCGCTTGGTGAGTCGATCGTCGAAGCGACGGTCGCGCGCTGGGTGAAGCGCGAGGGCGACACGGTTGCGCAAGGCGATACGATCGTCGAGCTGGAAACCGACAAGATCACCGTCGAGGTCCCGGCGTTGAAAGCCGGCACGCTCGTGAAGCGTCTCCACCAGGAAGGCGACGTCGTGAAGGTGGACGACGAGCTGGGCCAAATCGACGAGACCGCCACCGCGCCTGCGGCGGCGACGCCGCGTGCAGCGGCGACCGTTGCGGCCGCGAGCGCGTCGCAGTCTGCGCCGACGGCAACACAGGCACCGGCGCCGCCATCCGCGCCGGGTGCGACGCGTGCATCACCTGCCGCGCGTCGCGTCGCCAAAGATGCCGGCATCGACCTCGGGTCCGTTGCCGGCAGGGGCCGCGGCGGCATGGTCACCAAGAGCGATGTGATCGAAGCGCACGGCGATGGCGCAACCGCCCAACGGAGCGCCGCGCCATCCGCCCCGGCGGCTCCAGCAGCGCCGGCGGCGCCGTCCCCTGCGCCCGCGCCTCGCCCAACGGCTGCACCCGCGGCGCAAGGACGCGAGACGCGCGAGCGCATGACCACGCGTCGCAAACGCATCGCCGAGAATCTCGTGCAGGCGCAGCACGCCACCGCGCACCTCACGACGTTCAACGAAGTCGACATGTCCGCGGTAATGGGCGTGCGCGAGCGACTCAAGGAACGCGTCGAGAAACAGCACGGGGTCAAGCTCACGTTCATGCCGTTCTTCGCGCGCGCGACGACGATGGCGCTGAGTGCCTATCCGCTCGTGAATGCGCAGATCGACGGCGACAGCATCATCTACAAGCACTACGTGAACCTCGGCATCGCGGTCGCGTCCGATCAGGGACTCGTTGTTCCGGTCATCAAGGACGCCGATCGCTTGGGGATGATCGAGTTCAGCCGCCAGTTGTCCGCAGTGGCCGCGCGAGCGCGCGACGGCAAGCTCACGATGGATGACCTCACCGGCGGCACGTTCACGATCACCAACGGTGGCGTGTTCGGCTCGCTCGTCTCGACGCCCATCCTGAACTATCCGCAGGTCGGCATCCTCGGACTGCACAAGATCCAGGATCGGCCGGTCGCGATAGGCGGACAGGTGGTGATCCGGCCGATGATGTACATCGCGCTGTCGTACGATCATCGCCTCGTCGACGGCCAACAGGCCGTACTCTTTCTCGTGCGCGTGAAGGAGTTGATGGAGGATCCGGCGGCCATGCTCGTCGACTGATCCGCACCAGGCGCGCGGGAACATCGCCGCGTGCCCACCTGTTCACCGGTTAGGCAATGGCTGATACGCTCTCTCCCGACGTCGTCATCATCGGCGGCGGTCCCGGCGGCTACGTGGCCGCGATTCGCGCCGCGCAGCTCGGTCTCTCCACCGTCTGCGTGGAGATGGACGCCACCCTGGGCGGCACCTGCGTGAACGTCGGATGCATTCCGTCGAAAGCGCTGCTGCAGTCGTCCGAGCACTTCGAGTTCACGCGCACGCACCTCGCCGACCATGGCGTGAAAGTGGGCGACGTGACGCTCGATCTCCCGACGATGCTCACGCGAAAGGACCGCGTCGTGTCGGCGAACACACGCGGCATCGAGTACTTGTTCCGGAAGAACAACGTCACGTGGGCGAAGGGACGCGGTACGCTGCGGCCGGGCAATGTCGTGGAGGTACGCGCAGCTGATGGCTCGACCACCACGTACCGCGCTCGTGATGTCGTGATCGCCACCGGGAGCGTCCCGGTCGCGCTGCCGTTTCTTCCGTTCGATGAGGACCGCGTGTTGTCCAACGTCGGCGCGCTGGCCATGCGCGAGGTTCCCGAACACCTCGTCGTGATCGGCGGCGGCGTCATCGGCCTCGAGCTCGGCTCCGTGTGGCGCCGGTTAGGCGCGAAGGTCACCGTGGTCGAGCTGCTGCCGACGATTCTCGCCGGCAACGACGCCGAGGTGGTCAAGGAAGCGGACAAGGTGTTCCGCGCCCAGGGGCTCGTCATTCGCGCCGGCACGAAGGTCACGGGCGCGGCGCGCGACGGCAATCACATTCACGTCGACGTCGACTCCAACGGAGCCAAGGAGACGCTCGCCGCCGACCGCGTGCTGGTCGCCGTTGGGCGCAAGCCGTCGCTCACCGGAATCGACGCGGCCGCGATCGGACTTGCCACGGGCGCGCGCGGTGCGATCGTCGTGGATGCGCAAATGCGGACCAACGTGCCGCACGTCTATGCGATCGGTGACGTCGTGGGCGGACTGCTCCTGGCGCACAAAGCGGAAGAGGAAGGCGTGGTCGCGGTCGAGACGATCGCCGGCCGGCGAACGCACATGAACTACCGGCCCGTCCCGTCCATTGTGTACACGTGGCCCGAGATCGCCGCCATCGGCCTAACGGAACAGCAAGTGAAGGAGAGCGGCCGCGCGTATCGCGTGGGCCGGTTCCCGTTCTCGGCCAACGGCCGCGCGCGCACGGCGGGCGAGACGACCGGCTTCGTCAAGCTCATCGCCGACGCGACAACCGACCTCCTGCTCGGCGCGCACCTGATCGGCCCAACGGTGTCGGAGCTGGCGGCCGAGCTCGTGCTGGCGTTCGCGTACGATGCGTCGAGCGAGGATGTGGCCACCACCATCCACGCGCACCCCACGCTGAGCGAGGCGACCAAGGAAGCAGCGTTAGGCGTCTCCGGTCACGCCATTCACATTTAGGCACACCCGCACGGGCAAAAAAAAAGCGCACGCTCGAGAGCGTGCGCCTGTGTCGTACCTGACGGCGGTCAGCGGCCTTTCGTCAGCGCGGCGCCGATCGCCATACCGACGGCCACAGCACCTGCCGTCGCCGCCATCGCCACCATGGGATTCACCGTCACCTGCTTCCGGTACCACGGCAGCGCGGCGGGCGCATCTTGCGGGAGCGCCTCCATGATCTGGCGATACACGTGCACCGGCGTCTTCGCCTCGCGGCGCACTTCGACTTCCTTCTCGATGCGCAGCCAGAACTCGACGTCACGCGCGTTGGCGGTGGCGCGGGCTTCGCTCTCGGGCACCTCGCCGTCGAGCCACGCATTCAGGGTCGCGGTCCGGGTGTCACCGGTTAAGGGGACCTCGCGATCGGACAGCGGACGCGCCGCAGAAGTTTCACGCGACTTGGGCGTGTCTTCGCTCCGGCGCTCTCGGGGATCAAGGTTATCGAGCATCAGGCGTATTTTTCCTCTAAAAGGACCTGGAGCGCCTCGCGTGCCCTATGCACGCGCATCTTTAGTGCCCCGACAGTGGTTCCTAACAGATCCGCCATCTCCTCGTACGACCGGCCTTCGACATGCTTCATGACGAATGCCTCTCGAAGCGACGGCGCCAGCTGGGCCAACGCGCGATCCAGATCCGACCGCAGCTCGGTCCGGTCAAGCTCTTCCTCCGGCGTCGCAAATGCCGAGGGCTGATCATCCTCCTCGTAACTCAGATGCGTGCGGCGAATGTTCTTGAGCCAGTCCTTGCACCCGTTCGCCACGATCCGGAAAATCCAAGCATCGAAACGCCCATGCACCTCGGCCAGATGCTGGTACGCTTTTATGAATGACGCTTGAAGGATGTCTTCGGCGACATCCGGACTTCCCGTCATGCCGAGCGCGTGCCGATACAACGGATCGCTGTAGCGTCTGATCAGCATTCCGAACGCATTGCGATCACCAGCCAGCACTCGACCGATCACTTCATGATCCGCTTCCTGCGAATCCGCGGCGCGAGGCGCAACCATCACTGAGGTCGTTTTCACGCCGCTAGTGTAACGCTTCATGCGCCCTCTGGACAGTCCTGATGAACTCGGGAGCGGTCGCACGAGGGTGGCCATGCTGGTGGGACGAGCAGAATGGCCGAACGTAACGTCCCGAAGGACTACCGAAGTTTTGCATGGTAGAGAAGCTCCCGTAAGGCATCCACTCGGTAGCGTCGCTTCGCGTGATCGCTGTCGGCGCGATAGCGACGGTAGTCGCGAACGAATCGGCGGCTGCGTCCGTCGACGGAAGCGTCGCACAGCACGCGTTGCAGCACTGTTTCACCGAGCAGACCCTCCGAGTTGTAGCTCACCAGCACATGTCGGGCCCCGGTGGCAGCGAGCAGATCGCGCAGTGCCCGCTCCGCTCCCTTCGCCGAGCACCACGCGCTGCGCGTGCTGCCGGTTGCGTCGCGGACCAGGCCGGTTTTGCCGCGAATGGCGGGCACGGTCTCGAACCACCCGCGCGCGATGATTTCTGGAATATGGTAGTACCCCGCGTACTGACGGCTGTTGTAGGGCGGATCGATGTAGAGGAGCTCGAGCGGTCCGAGTTGACTCGCCACCTTCTGCGCGTCGGCCAGGTGCGCGGTCGATCCCCGCGCTCCGCGGAGCGGCAGGCGCGGCTCGAGATCGAGCGCGCGCTTGGCGTTGGGCTGCCACGACTTGATGTAGGCCGCGTACACACCTGCGGTGTTGGCGACACGATCGGCGGCTTCGATCAGCGCGGCGAGCAGCAGATAAAACGCATCGTCGCCGATCAATCCTTCGCTGTGCCATACGTGCAAGCGCGCGCGAATCGCGTCGATGCGCATCGCATTGTCGTCGGTGAAATACATCCGGCCGCCGGCAGGGCCGTAGTGCGCGGCGATGAATCCGCGCTCGGGCTCGAGCCACCGCGCGAGATACTCGCACACCAGCGACAGCGCACTCGGACCGCGATGTGTCACGGCCTCGCGAAAACGCGGAGAGCGCATCGCGCGACGCACGTCCGGATCGCCGGCGCGCAAATCGGCGAAACTCGGCACGCGTTGCGATACCACGTACGCGCGCTGAAACACGTACGAGTACGTCATGATGTCGCTCGACGCCACGCGCCAGCCGGCCGTCTTGAGCTCGCGCCCAACGACGGCGGTACCCGCGCATGCATCGTGCGCCGCGCCCGGACCGATGCCGAGTGCGGTGACCGTCTCGAGAATGAACGGAAGCAGGCGGGTCTTGTTACCGATATAACGCACGGCCAACCGGGTGTGGCAAGCGCGACCCGCGCCTTCCGTTAGTCACGCGAACACCGCCCATCCGCGGGCGCGAATGTCGGCGCCGTGCTCATCCAGGCGCGGCGGAGGGTAGCGCACGGTGCCGGGCACCGAAGGCGCAACGCCCGTGAGCGCCGACCCGCCCGCGTCGCGCAGCGCCTCGAGCACGCTGCGCACGGCCCCGCACGGCACGCCGGCGCGATCGAGCGTGGCGGCGACGTCGTCTGCCGTGCGCTCGCGTACCCGCGCCGCGACGGCCTGCACCAGCCGCTCGCGCTGCGCGATGCGTCCGGCGTTGGTGGCGAGCGCGCGATCATCAGCCAAGTCGTCCAGGCCTAACGCAAAGGCGCAGGCGCGCCATTGGGCGTCGTTGCCGACCGCGATCACGATCGGGCGGTCCCGTGCCTCGAACAGCTCGTACGGCACGAGATTCGGGTGCGCGTTGCCCCACCGCACCGCGTCGCGGCCGGTGACCAGCGCGTTCTGCGCCACGTTCACCAGCGCCGCCGTAGCGCTCTGCGCGAGCGACGTGACCACGTGGCGTCCCTCACCCGTGCGGGCGCACGAGACCAGCGCCGCCAACGTGGCGATCGCGGCATCCTTGCCGGCGATGACGTCGGCTAACGCAACACCGACCTTCATCGGCTGCCCGTCGCGCTCACCGGTGATGGCCATCCACCCGCGCTCGGCTTGCACCACGTAGTCGTAGCCCGGTCGGTCGCTGTCCGCGCCGAAACCGGTGATCGTGCACCACACGAGTCGTGGGAAGCGAGCGAGAAAGCGCCGCGGATCGAGGCCGTACCGTTCGAGCGTGCCTCGGCGAAAGTTGTCGACCACGACGTCGGCCTTCTCGATGAGTCGCTCAATGAGTGCACGGTCGCTTTCGGTTCCGAGGTCGGCGGCCACGCTCTTCTTGTTGCGGTTGATACTGAGGTAGTAGGCGCTTTCCCCGCGGCTGTCGAACGGAGGTCCCCAGGTGCGGGTATCGTCGCCAGCCCCCGGCCGTTCGACTTTGATGACGTTTGCTCCGAGGTCGCCGAGCATCATCGTGCAGAGCGGGCCGGCCAGGACTCTGCTCAGGTCGAGGACGTTGACGCCTTCGAGTAATTGACGCGTTACTGTCATCATACTAGCGCGATAATGACCGCAGGATATAGCGTGATGCGCCCATCTGTGGCGCAGATGTTGGCCGCTGCCGTCGCGCACACCGTACGGTCGACGACTTGCGTAGCTACCGTAAAATCATATACTTACCGGCGCCTAACCCAGCGGCTCGGACAGGAACAGTGTGGCGCATCCATACGCCCGCGATCCGACCCTTGTTTGCCCGCGACGTCACATAAGCTGCGTCACCTTACTGCCCAATAGGGAGCGCACCACATCTATGGTGGACAAGCCGCAAGCCGCAGAGACCAAGGCCCCCGATGTGCCGCAGGCCGCACCGCAAGGGCAGCCGCCCGTCCCGCGACGCGCCCCCGGACACCGAAGCACTGATGCGCGCGACACTGTCGCCGAAATGGCGCTCAGGGCGCAGGAAATCAGTCAAGAAGCCGGCAGCAAGATCGCACAAGCGATCAAGGACGTCATCAATGCTGCCGCCGGGCTCGCTGGCTTCGCCATCGAAAGCGCGCGCGACATCGTGCAGTACATGGTACGGCGCGGCCAGATGACACAGGAAGAGGCCGACCGGATCATCCGCGAAGCCGAAGAAGCGCACGGCAAGCGCAAGCCGGTCGGAAAGCAGGGCGCGGCTACCGCGCCTGCCGCCGCACCTGCCATCGCGCCGCCGGCCAAGAAGCCCGCGCCACCGGTCGCACCGGAGAAACCGCCGGTCGCGCACGCGGCCGCACCGGCCAAACCGCCGGCGAAAGCCGCCAAGACCGCGCGCCCAACACATGCGGCGAGCCGGCCAGCCGCGAAGAAGCAGTCGGCTGCGTCGCATTCCAAGGCGGGCACGAAGAAAGCCGCGAAGAAAAAGCGGTGAGTCACGGTGTGCCGGGCGCGCGGATACCGCGCTCGGCCACCAGCCAACCCAGAAATTCGGCGACGGCGCTCGTGTCATCGAGCGCAAACTCGGCGGCGGTGCGCGCCGCGTCGTCGTGCGTGACGCGCGCCGTGACGGCGGCAGGCACCTGCGCGCGCAAGCTGGCGAACGCGTCTTCGTCCGTGGCATCATCGCCGACGTAGAGCACCGATCCCTGGCGTGAGCCGAGAATCTCGCGCGTGAGCTCGAGCGCGGCGGTCCCTTTGTTGACGTCGCGGTTAGGCCGGATCTCGAGGACCTTTTTGCCTTCCATCACGCGAAGTCCCTGGCGATCGGCCGCACGCTGAACCGCTTCGCGGAGCAGCGGCGCCACCGACGGCGCCGCGAGTCGAAAGTGGACGCTCGCCGTCCAGTGCTTGTCTTCGATGAGCACGCCCGGCATGGTGAGAATCGCGTCCGCAATGTCGCCGAGGGCGGCAGCGATCGCCTCGCGCGCGGTGCCTAACGACGCGTCGGTGATCGGCGTGCCGTCGGGCCGCAGGATCTCGAAGCCGTGGTTGCCGACGACCCAGGCGCCGCGGATGCCGGCCAGCCGCTCGACATCGGCTGCCGCACGCCCCGACACGAACGCGATCGTCACACCGGGATGCGCAGCCAGCGCGGCAAGGAGACGCTTGGTCTCCTGCGGCACGGCCGCATCATCCGGGCGTGGCGCGATTGGAGCCAGCGTGCCATCCACGTCGAGCATCGACACGAGCGGCGTCCCGGAGAGCCGCGCAGCGACGTCGGCGGCGACCGGAAGCAGCGCCCGCGTCACGCCGCGCCTGTCTCCTGCGACCGCTCGGCGATGATCGCCTCGGTCCGGCTGAGTATCGCTGCAAGCCAGTCGAAGATCGTCCGGCTTCTGAGCTGCGTGCGCATGCGGTGCATCCGGACGCGGCGTTCGCCGTCGCCCATGTTGACCGCACGGCGAATGCCTTCGACGAAGCCGTCGATGTTGAACGGATTGATGAGCACCGCGCCGTCGATCTCTTCCGCGGCGCCGGTGAACCGGCTCAACACCAGTACGCCGCGCTCTTCGATCTGGCAGGCGAGGAATTCCTTGGCCACGAGGTTCATGCCGTCTTGCAGCGATGACACGAGACAGAGGTCGGCGGCGCGATACACGCCGGCCAACAATTCGGCGCTCACGTTTTCGTGCACCAGCACGATGGGCGTCCACGTGCGCGTGCGGAATCGTGCGTTGATCTCGAGCACGCCGCGCACCATTTCCTCCTCGAGCGAGCGGTAGGCGGAGATCTCGGAGCGCGATGGCGTGGCAACGAGCAAGAAGGTGAACCGCTCGCGCATCTCGGGGTGCTGCTCCCAGAGCAAGCGCAGCGCGCGCAGTCGCTCCGGGATGCCTTTGGTGTAATCCACTCGGTCTACGCCGACGCCTAACCGACAGTCGTTCTTCGCGTAGCGCGAGCGCAGCCGCTCCGCGAGCGCCGTGTTCACGGGCGTCGCGGCCATGCGCTCGTAGCGATCCACATCGATGCTGATCGGGTACACGCCGATCTCGACATCACGGTCGTCGAACCGAATCGTGAACGTCTCCGCATCGATCTCGGCTTCGGGGATGAATTCGGCGACGCAGCCGAGGAAGTTGAGTGCGTATCGCTCGGTGTGAAACTCGATGAGGTCATTGCCGAGGAGTCCGCGGAGCAGCGCTTCGTCGACATCCACTGGGAGCAGGCGAAGAATGTCGGCGGGCGGAAACGGGATGTGCCAGAACTGATGCAGCAGCTGCGGCTCGACGATCTCGCGGATCATCGCCGCGGCAAGACCGAAGTGATAGTCCTGGATCCACACGATCGGCGTCTTGTCCGCGCGATGAATCTCATCGGCTACGGCGTGCGCGAACTTCGCGTTCACGCTTTGATATCGTTCCCAAAACTCGTCGCGGTAGGAGAAGTGCTGGACGAGCAAATGGCACAGCGGCCAGAGCGAGCTGTTGGCGAAACCAAGATAGAAGCCTTCGACTTCGGCGGAATCGAGGAAGACGCGCCGCAGCGCATACGCGTTGGTTTGCGGCGGCACGCGCAGGCGTCCTTGCGGGTCGGCAGTGCTTTCGTCCGCGCTGCCCGAGCCCCACGCGACCCAGACGCCGTGCGTCGCTTGCATTGTTGGGTCAAGGGCCGAGACCAGTCCGCCGGGTGGTTGCCTGACCTCGATTGCGCGCTCGCCTCCGGTGCCCTCGACGAACCGGTGCTCGTACGGCTCCCGGTTCGACAGCATGATGAGCGTGCGGTCAACGAGGTATCGCGAGAGGTCTGGCATCGAGCACCTTGTATTCGCACGAAGGGACTGGAAGCTCTATCATGGCCGGCACTCAACAGTCTGGCAATCGAGCGGGCACGGACTAGCTTTCGATTTCCCTCCGCCGCGACCCCCGCTACCTGCTGATGAATATGCACTCGCTCCGACGGTTTGGCTTTCGTCGTTGCTATGACCTGGCACCTCGCGTGCCGTCATTCGAGCTGAACCGTGCGTGACGTCACGGCGCGTGCGCCGGTGCGGATCGATTTCGGCGGTGGTTGGACGGATGTGCCGCCGTACCCGCAGGAGGAAGGCGGGTGCGTGTGCAATCTCGCGATCGCGCGTTATGCGACGGCGCGGTTAGCCGAACGAGGCGTTGGGCTGCACGTCGATGCGCACGACGAAGACCAGGCCTTGCCGCGCGCAGCGCTCGCGCACGCAGGCATCTCGCACGTCTCGCTGCACTTGCGCAATGACTTTCCGCGCGGCGCGGGGTTGGGCGGATC
Organism: Gemmatimonadaceae bacterium; assembly: GCA_036376535.1. Classification (GTDB taxonomy): domain Bacteria; phylum Gemmatimonadota; class Gemmatimonadetes; order Gemmatimonadales; family Gemmatimonadaceae; genus JADGGM01. The sequence continues at coordinate 14,301 of DASVAC010000135.1, forward strand.
ATCGGCAGCCGGCGTGGCGATTCAAGCGGCGCTCGCGGCGTGGCGCGGCGAGACCTCCGGCGCCACATCGCTCGCCGAGCGCAGTCGAGCCGTGGAGACCGAAGGGCTGCACGTGCCGGGCGGCAGCCAGGACCATTATGCGGCTGCGTTAGGCGGCGGGCTCGAGCTGCGGTTCGGCGCCGGCGTCGAGGCGCGGCGCATCGCGCTCGCTCCCGCGCGCCGTGCGGAGCTCGAGCGTCGCTGCATCGTGGGCTTCACCGGCGAGTCGCGGATTTCCGGCCACACGATCACGGCGGTGATCGACGCGTACCGCGCGCGTGAGCCGCGCGTGACTACGGCGCTCCACCGCATGAAAGCGCTCGCGGCGCGCATGGCCGTGGCGCTGGAGCACGGATCCCTCGACGAGCTCGCTGCGTTAGTCGACGAGCATTGGCGGTTTCAGCGCAGCTTGCACGAGCGCATTTCGACGCCCGGCATCGAGCGCCTGCTCGAGGTGGCGCGCCGCGCGGGCGCGACGGGCGGCAAAGCGTTAGGCGCGTCCGGCGGCGGCAGCGTGCTCGTGATCGCGCCCGAAGCGGCCGTCGACGCCGTGCGCGCGGCAGTCGCGTCGGTGGCGGTGCCGCTGCCTTTCACGATCGACACGGACGGGGCGCGACTCGTGGACGTCGCGGTGCCGGCATGACGGTCGCGCGCGGCGACGCCGTGGCGCTCACGCGCACGCTCGTGCGCATCGACTCGCGCAACCCATCGCTCGTGCCCGGTGCGCCGGGCGAAGGACCGGTCGCGCGCGCCCTCGCCGAGGTCTTGCGCGCGTGGGGGTTCGCGGTGGAGGTATACGACGCAGCGCCTAACCGGACGAACGTGGTGGCGCGCGTCGGGCCGGCGGGCGGGCGCACGCTCCTGTTCAACGGCCACCTCGACGTCGTCGGCACCGACGGCATGACGCACGCGCCGTTCGCGGCCGACGAGCGCGACGGCTCGCTCTGGGGGCGCGGGTCGTCCGACATGAAGGGCGGCGTCGCCGCGATGTGCGCGGCAGCCGCTCGCGCCGTCGACGCCGGCCTCGCCTGCGAGCTCATCATTACGGCCGTGGCCGACGAGGAGTGGGACAGCATCGGTACGCGCGCGGTCATCGCGCGCGGCGTCCGCGCGGACGCCGCCATCGTGACCGAGCCGACGCGCCTCGCGATCGCGCCGGCGCACCGGGGCTTCGTGTGGACGACGGTCACGGTCCATGGACGCGCGGCGCACGGCAGCCGGTATGACGTGGGAGTCGACGCGATCCGCCACGCCGGCCTGCTGCTGGCGGAACTGGACACGTTCGAGACGGGCGAGCTCGCGCAGCGCACGCATCCGCTGCTCGGCCGCGCGTCGTGGCACGCGTCGACGATCGACGGCGGGTTAGGCATGTCGACGTATCCCGACCGGTGTACGCTGCGCATCGAGCGACGCACGTTGCCCGGCGAGACACCCGCGCAGGCGGTGGAGGAGGTGCGGGCGGCCTGCGCGCGCGTGCGCGCCCGTCGGCCGTCGTTCGATGCCGCGGTGACCTTGGACCTCTCCCAGAATCCGAGCGACGTCGCAACCGAGGCGCCCGTGGTACGTTGTTTGTCGCGCGCACTCGAGGCGGCCGGTGAAGCATCGCGCGTCGAGGGGCTCAGCGCGTGGACGGACGCCGCGTTGCTCAACGAAGCGGGCATCCCTGCGATTTGCTATGGTCCGGGCGACATCTCTCGCGCGCACGCGGCCGCGGAATGGATCGAGGTGGCCGACATCGAGCGTGCGACGCGCGTGCTCGCCCTGCTCGCGCAGTCGTGGGCGCGCGGCGAGGACCCGGCATGGCGCACCTGACGCCGGCAGAGTACGATGCGCTGGAGAACGCGATCGCGAAGGCCGCACGGGTCGTCGTCATGCGGCGCGGCACGGAGTACGTCATCGTTCCGCTTCGCCTCAGAACCGATGGCCGCCACGAGATCATCGAGGCGCGCAACCCGACCACGGGCGACGCGCTCGCGTTCTCGCTCGATGACATCGACACCGTCCACGTCGTCCGTTAGGACGCCACGCTGCTGCGCTCTCGAATGCCCCACGCCGACATCGCGCGCGAGCTCATCGCGATCTACGCCGACGAATCGTGCCTCGGGAACGGGCGCGAAGGGAACAATCCCGGCGGCGCCGGCGGACTGGTCGAGATCCCGCGCGGCAACGGACACGAGCCGATTCGTCGCGACTACTGGCTCGCCGAGCCCGCCACGACCAACAATCGCATGGCGCTGCGCTCGGCAATCGAAGGGTTGCGGCTGTTGGGCATGGAGGGATCGGCACGCCAGGTGGTTTTCACGAGCGACTCACGATATCTCGTCGACGGCATGACGTCGTGGGTCTATGATTGGGCGCGCCGGGGCTGGCGCCGAAAAACCGGTGCGATCGAGAACGTTGCGCTGTGGCGCGAGCTCGTCGAGACCGCACGGCGGCATCGCATCCAATGGCGCTGGGTGCGCGGTCACGCGGGGCATCCGCAGAACGAGTACGCGAACGTGCTGGCGACGCGCGCCGCCGCCCGGCAGTTTGGATCGAATGGCATGATCGAATCGGAGTTCGAGGCGTGGCTCGTGGCGGAGCGTGCGCGGGGCCGGGTGACGATCGCGCCGGACCCGATGCCCGATCTTGCCAGCTTCAGGCCGGTACGAGAGTTACCGGCTGTTCCGACCGAGAGTCTTTTCTGAGATCCAGTCTCTCGGGAGAGCTCCGATGCGGAAGGTCGTGGTATTATTGGCGATTGGCGTCGCGTTGGGCTATTGGTTGGGGTGGTCGGACGCCCAGGTGAACCAGGATGATGTGGTGACACGCCTGGTGACCCGTGCGGGCGGGAAAACGCGCTCATCCATCAAGTCGAACGCGGACCAAACCATGGATAGTCTCGAAAAACATTGACGCGTCCCACACCGCTTCCGGCGCCCGATGCCCGCACGCTTCTCGCTTCTCAGCATCTTGATTCCCTGCTACAACGAAGAAGCCACCATCGAGCGCACGCTGGATGCGGTGTTCGCCCAACGGAGCCGCCTCCAGTCGTTGGGGTTGGGTCTCCAGATCGTCGCGGTCGACGACGCGTCTAGCGACGCGACGTACGATCGGCTCCAGCGGCGAGCCGAAGCGGGAGAGGATGGACTGGTCATCGCCCGTCACCCGGAAAATCGCGGCAAGGGCGCGGCAATTCGCACGGCGCGGCAGCACGCCACGGGCGACATCGCGATCATTCAGGACGCCGACCTCGAGTACGATCCCACCGACATACCGGCGATGATCAAGCCGATGCTCGATGGCCAGGCCGACGCGGTCGTGGGTACGCGATTCGGCGGCGGCGGCGCGCACCGCGTCTTGTACTTCTGGCACCGCCTCGGCAACCTCGGCCTGACGCTCCTGTCCAACATGTTCACGAATCTGAACCTGACGGACATGGAAGTCGGCTACAAAGCGTTCACCATGGAGGCGTTCCGGCGGATGCATCTCACGAACTCGCGCTTCGGTATCGAGCCCGAGATCGTGGCGCGGCTGTCGCAGATGGGTGCGCGGGTCTACGAGGTACCGATCAGCTACTACGGTCGCACGTACGCCGAGGGGAAAAAGATCACGTGGCGGGACGGCGTGGCGGCGCTCAACCACATCGCGCGTGCGCATCTGTCGTGGCGCGCGCAGGACCGTCTGCCCGGCGCGCAGGCCTGAACATCGCAAGCGCCATGTCGTTGCGTTAGTAACGCACGAACGGCGGGCTGGTGTCCGCCGGCGACTGGCGCGGACGATACCGATACCATGTGCGATCGCCGAATCGCGCACGCAGCTCCTCGTTGCGCGGTCCCAGGTCGCGTACGTACACGACGTCGCCGCCCACGCGGCCGTCGCGCCCCACGCGATTCAAGGTGAGGAACGGCGGGTACAGACTCATGCCGATCGAGTCGGCTTGCGCCTCTGACACGCAGGGCGACGGGAGCGCCGCTGCGCTGGCGAAGCGGAGCGTGATGTCGGGCGTGACGTCTCCGCGCAGCCGCAGCTCGCGGCGCGCTGCGTTAGGCGTAGCGGCGGCGAGGCGCGCCGCCAATCCCACCGTGTCGGCCGGCGGGTGACGCTCTTCGGCTTCCGTGCCCAGTTCGAGCGCGCACGCATCGGACGTGGCGAGCAGGTGCTCGGCGTCGCCGCGCGAGACGCCGATCGCCCACATGCGCGCCATGAGTCGTGCGCCCCACCCCTCGTGCACGAACACCAGCGCGCGGCCAAGGTGCGCGTCGCGCGCCTGCGCGGCGATGTCTTGCTTGAGCTCCCACTGGCCGCCGCGGTATTCCGCGAGCCGCGCCGGGACGCCGACCGGACCGGCCAATCCGGTGAGCGCGCACGCGACGGCGAGCGGCATCACGGCATAGGCCATCGTTCGCCCAACGGAACCGATGCGTTCGGCAATCGCGCCCGGCGCACGCGCGGCCAGTACCACGAACGCGGGCACCGCGGTGTACAGAAACCGGGGCCCGAGAAAGTGGCCGTTGTGCCAGTAGAGCGCGTACGAGCCTAACACTGCAACGATCACCGTCGCGAGCAGCGCGTCCCACGTCGACGGCCGGCGCAGCCACGCGAGCGCGATGATCGGCGCCACGAGTGCCGGGATCGGCCACTCGAACAAGTACATGTCGAGCTTCATGAGGTAGAGCGACGCGAGCACGAGCGCGCGGCGCGGTGTGTGTGCATCGCCGAACGGACTCGGATGGAATCCGAGGCCGTGATTCGCGCCCCACATCACCTCGTATCCGAATCGGAGCGGCGCACCAGTCGTGCGCACGTTCGCCCACATGAGCACGGCGACCGGCACGGCGCCGACGGCGCACTGCACCACGATCTCCGCCCACCGCTGCCTGGCGCGGATGAGGACGCCCACCTGGTAGAGCCCGATCGCGGCCGCAACGGCCAGCGCGTCCAGCGGGCGGACCGTCGCCACCACGCCTAACGCAAAACCGATGAGCGCCGCTTGGCGGAACGCGTCGCGGCGCGACGCAGCCGACGCCCACGCCGGCAGCGCCGCCAGCGCCAGCGTGGCGAACGCGAGCGCCGGCACGTGGTTCTGCTCGCTCGCGCCCATGAAGATGAAAAAGGGCGCCACCAAGAGCAGCAGTGTGGCCCCCCGCGCGAACGGCTCCCCGTACGCGCGCTGCGCGAACCGGTAGACGTTGCGGACCGTGAGCGCGATGAGCACCGGATTCACGAGCCACACCGCGCCTAACGCAAGACCCGCGGCCAACACGGCCGGTCCGCCGATCGGAAACTGCGAGTACCACCGGCCGCCGGCATCCACCACGTTCATCGCCGAGAAAAACGCGGCGTCAGGCTCGGTGGGAATCGAGAAATGACCGGCCAGCAGCATCCGCGCATGCCACAGCTGCGCCATCTCGTCGATCGACTGCGGCTGCCGGTTGAAGCAGTACCACGCTGCACCGGCCGCGAGGAGAAATCCCGCGGTCGACACGATCCACAGGAACGTGCGCGACGACGGCGCCATGACGAGCTCGCACGCGCGGGAACCAAGACGCACCGCGCGGTCGCCCAACGCGCGCGCTGCGAGATACGCGAACAGGAGCACGCATGCGCCGCCGAACAGCCACAACGACACGACGTCCGACCACCACGGCAACGAGCCGGGAGCGAGCACGTTCGCCACCGGCACCAGGCCGAACAACGCGAGAATCAGCGCCGTGAAGCGCGTGACCAGCCGCGGGACAGATGATGTGAGAGGCAGTGCAATGACTCCGGCGTCGAGCGCGCGCCCTTGCGCGAGCGCGGGCCGTGCCGCCTATAATTGGCAGGACGGCGCGTCCCACCTCTTCGTGGAATCGGACATGGATGATCTCGACCGGCTCTTTCGACGTCTCGTAGAGAACATACGTAACGGCTATCCGGCCTACCTGTCGCACCACTTCGAGGTTTCGGAGCTCTACCAAAACCTGATTCCGTATCGCCACAACCGGCGCGAGACAGGCATCGAGACCAACCAGGACTACGAGGTAGCCCTTTGCCGATTGCTCGCGGGTGAGCGCGGCTACCTCGCAGTTGACGATGCGATGGCCGGAGCGATACGCGCCGAGCTCGCGACACCCAATCCGAACACGGCGATCTTCCGTGAATTCGCGGCATCACGGATTGCACTGCTCGCCGCTGCCCAACAGCGCGCGGATGAGATGATGGTCGACTCGAGCGCCGTGCCGAAGGGCGTGTCGAGCAACCCCGCGCCGCGCGCGGCAGCGTCGCCGTCTCCGGCGGCACCGCGTCCCTCGTGGGCAACGCGCGGGTCGAGCACGAGCGTTGCCACGACCATTCAGCCGACTGCCAGTGCAGCCTCGTCGACGTCCACATCGTCTCGGGGCGACAGCAGCTGCCGGTACTGCGGCGGCAATTTGCCGGACGGCCGGCGCGTCGCCTTCTGTCCACACTGCGGGCAGAATCTCACCATCCAGCGGTGTCCTGCGTGTGGAACCGAGCTCGAAATCAGTTGGAAGTTCTGCATCACGTGCGGTCGCGGTATCGCCACGTCGTAATGCGGCACGTCGCGGTGTACCTGTCGTCGTTGTCCGTGGTGCTCGCGGCGTGTCATGGAGAGAAGAAGGGCGGCAACGTGCCCGTCGATACCGCGGCGGCAATGCCACTCGCCGGCACGGCGAGCGCTGAAAGCACCGCCACACCTGCACCGCTGGCGCCGCTCGAGAGCGCGGCCGTCGCGCCTTCCGCGCCGGTCGTGATCCAACCCGCCGACTCGGCGGCCGGCTACGCGCTGTATCACGGTCGCGGCCGATGCTTCACGTGCCACGGCGGACTGGGCCGCGGCACCGCAAAGTTAGGCCCCGATCTCACCGATAGCGCGTGGCTCAACGGCGACAGCTCGTTCACCGGCATTCGCGGTGTGATTGCGAGCGGCGTCGCCACTCCCAGACAATTCTCGGTCGCCATGCCCGCCTACGCCGGAACGCTCGACGACTCCGACCTCACACGGCTCGCCGCGTACGTCTATACTTTGTCGCACCCGGCCGCCGTGAGCCACACCCGGACGCCGCCCGACAGCACGAAGCCGCGCCCCGATACCGGCCGGTTAGGCAAGGCGTCCGGCGACACCGCACACCCGGTGGTCCCGTGAGGCGCCGCCTCGCGGTGATCGCGGGCGACGGCATCGGACCGGAGGTCGTTGGTGAGGCGCTCAAGACCCTTGCCGCGGTCGAAGCGGTGTTCGCCCCCGGCATCGAGGTCGAACAGATGCCGCACGGCGCCGATCACTACATCAAGACCGGCGTGACCATCGCGCCGGCGGACATGAAACGCCTCGGCACCGACTTCGATGCCATTCTGTTAGGCGCGCTCGGCGACCCGCGCGTCCCCGGCAACGAGCACGCGCGCGACATCCTGCTCGGCATGCGGTTCCAGTTGGACCTGTACGTGAACGAACGCCCCGCGCGCTTGATCGACGAACGTCTCACGCCGCTCAAAGGCAAGACGCCCCGCGACCTCGACCTCGTCGTATTCCGCGAGAACACGGAAGGGCTCTACGTCTCTGTCGGCGGAACCTTCAAGCAGGGAACGCCCGACGAGATCGCCATCGCGGAGGAACTGAACACGCGCAAAGGCGTCGAGCGCATCGTGCGACACGCCTTCACGTGGGCAGCGGACCATGGCAGGACGCACGTCACGATGGCCGACAAAGCGAACGCGATCCAGGCGCATCATCTCTGGCGGCGCGTCTTCGAAGAGGTTGGTCGCGAGTACCCGGGAATTCAGCGGGACACGCGCTACATCGACGCGATGGCCATGGATCTCGTGCGCACACCCGAGTCATTCCAGGTGATCGTCACCGGTAACCTGTTCGGCGACATTCTCTCCGATCTCGCATCGATCCTGGTGGGCGGCTTAGGGCTGGCGCCGAGCGCCAATCGGCACCCCGGCGGCGTCACCATGTACGAGCCCGTGCACGGCAGCGCACCGCCGCTCGCCGGCAAAAACGTGGCGAATCCGATGGCCGCCATTCTCACACTCGCGATGATGCTCGCCGACCTCGGCGCCAGCGACGCCGCGCGAGCGGTCGAGCAAGCCGTGTACGCGGCCATCGGACAGGGCGTCGGTACGGCTGACGTCGGCGGAAAAATGGGAACGCGCGAAGTTGGCGATTGGATCGCCCGTCACGTGCGCGAGGCCGGGGGCAAGTAGCGGTCAGCCCGGGCGCTTGCCACGGCAGTTCCCACCGTCTCGGTGACGGGCCATCTTTCAGCCACAGATATTCGCCATTGGAGACCCCGTGAAAACCCAGGGCCAAGCCCGTGATGTGGTATTCCTGTCCGCGGTCCGGACGCCGTTCGGCACCTTCGGCGGTACCCTCAAAGATTTCAGCGCCATCGACCTCACCGTTCAGGCCGCGACCGCGGCCATGCAACGGGCCGGCGTCGAGCCTGCCGCGATTCAGCATTCGATCTTCGGCAACGTGATGCAGACGACGTCGGACACGATCTACTTCGCCCGCCACGTCGCGCTTCGATCGGGCTGCCCCAACGAGACGCCTGGCCTCACGGTAAACCGCCTGTGCGGATCGGGATTTCAGGCGGTGGTCAACGGCGCGGAGGAAATTCTGTTAGGCGAGGCCGAAGTGTGCCTGGTGGGAGGCGGTGAGTCGATGTCGCAAGCGCCGCACATCGCACGCGGCCTGCGCTGGGGACTCCCGCTCGGCAAAATGCCGCCGCTCGAGGACTCGCTGTGGGAAGGCCTCAAGGATCCCGTCGCCGGATTGGCCATGGCCGAGACCGCGGAAAAGTTGGCGGTGCAGTACAAGCTCGACCGCGGCTGCGTTGATGAATACGCGCTGCGCTCGCAGCAAACGGCGCGCGCTGCATGGGAGTCCGGCGTGTTCGACGAAGAAGTGATCGCGATTCCTGTGAAGAATCCGAAGACACGTCAGGTCGAGCAATTCCGTCGCGACGAGCACATGCGGCCGGATACGACGCTCGAGGGACTCGCCAAGCTGAAGCCGGTGTTCAAAGCGGACGGTGTGGTGACGGCCGGCAACGCGTCTGGCATCGGTGACGGTGCAGGAGCGCTCGTGGTGAGCAGCGCGGAGTGGGCGGCGAAGAACGGCAAGAAGCCGCTCGCCCGACTCGTATCGTGGGGTGTGGCCGGTGTCGATCCGACCATCATGGGCATCGGGCCTGTACCCGCCACGCGCATCGCGCTCCGTAAGGCGGGCATGTCGCTCGACGACATGGACTTGATCGAGGTGAACGAAGCGTTCGCGCCACAGGTGTGCGCCGTCGAGCGCGAGCTGGATATTCCGCGCGAGAAGTTCAACGTGCATGGCGGCGCGATCGCGATGAGCCATCCGCTGGCCGCGTCGGGCGCGCGCATCACAGCGCACTTGATTCACGCGCTGCGGGCCGGCGGCAAGCGCTACGGGCTCGGCTCCGCGTGCATCGGCGGCGGACAGGGAATCGCTGTAGTCATCGAGGCCTTTGTATGATGCGCGCTCCAACGGCGCGTCATGCCACTCTAGCACCGGATCCATTCCCGTGAACCGAATCTCAGCGTCTCCCGCCCGTATCGTTGCGCTGTGGTTGTTGACGTCCGTCGCCGTCGCCTGTGCTTCATCCCAGAACAATCCCGAGGCGACCGCCGAGCCACTCGCGGTGCGCCCCGATCTGACGTGGCGCATCAGCACGCGCTATCAAGTTGATCTCTGGTTGCACGGCTACGCGCTGCTCCAGAAAGACACCACGCTCGTTCCGTACTTCAAGCCGGGCTACACCGACTCGCTCGTTGCCTTCAAGAAGCGCGGCAACATCACGACGCTGCTCGACACGGATCGCGACTCGCTCAGCACGCAGCTCAACTCCGACTCGCGCTTGATCGGTGGACAATTCCTCGGACTGTACTTCCGCTCGTGGGAGACGACGCAGAAGGCAATCGACCAGTACCTGAAGACCACCGCTGGTCCTGAGGAATCGGCGCGCCGCGTCAACTCGCCGCGGCAGATGATGGACCCCGATTCGCGGGCCGTCTTCGGCATCATTCAGGCGTCGTACTCGACGCCGGCCGAGCGTCAGTGGCTGCGCAAATTCACGGCGGCCATGCAGGACGAGAACGCCAAGTACTATGCGAACTGGTGGAAAGCGCAGCAGTCGCAGCGCGCCGCGGTGTTCGCCGCAGTCGACTCACTGTGGACACAAACGTACTTCGCGAAATTCCGGCAGTTCCTGACGAAGTCGGGACAGTCACGCGGCGAGATTCTACTGTCGCTTCCGCTCGGCGGCGAGGGCCGTACGTTAGGCGAGCCCGGACGCGGACCGACGATCACGATCACGTTCCCGGACAGCGTGAGCCGCGCCGTCGAGGCGATGTACGTCCTCGCGCACGAGGCCGTCTCGCCGGTGTCTAACGCGGCCGTGAACGACAACACGACGCCGGCGGAAAAAAAGGAAGGCGTCGCGGACCGGTACACCAGCCCGGCGGCCGTCAGAGGAGGATTGCAGCTCCTGCAGAAGATCGCGCCCGAGCTGGCGATCGGGTATGCGCGCTACTATCTCGACCTGGCGCACATCTCGTACACTCCCGGTGCCGAGGTTGCGGCGATCGAAAAGGCGTTTCCGCTTCGGCAAACGATCGCCGAACAACTCACGAGCCAGCTCAACTCGGATCTGAGCGGCAGCTGAGTGATGCATGGCGGATGAGAGCGGGCTCCCCGCACGACAACCGCCGCTCGATCGCGCGGCGATGGAGCGGGTGTTGGCGCGCGCAGCCGAGTTGCAATCGGCCGACGCCGACCCCGCCGACGCCGCGATCAACGAAGACCAACTGATCGAGGTCGCGCGCGAAGTCGGTCTGTCGCCGGAGCATCTCAAGCAGGCGCTGGCCGAAGAACGAAGCCGCGCGCAGGTGCCGGAAGAGAGTGGCATGGCCGCGCGACTATTCGGCCCGGCCCACGTCCACGCATCGCGAACGATCAAGGGCACCGCCGCGCAGACGCTCGAGCGCCTGGACATGTGGCTGCAGCGCGAAGAGTCGATGCAGGTGAAGCGCCGCCTATCCGACCGCATGCTGTGGGAGCCGCGTCCCGGGTTGTTCAGCGAGATGCGACGTTTGCTGAACGTGAGTGGTCGCGGCTATTACCTGCGCCCAACGCGAGAGGTCGGCGCGACCGTAGTGCCGGTGGACGCCGAACGCGTGTTGGTGCGCTTGGAAGCCGACCTCTCCAACGTTCGACTCGAACGCGCGTCGTCCGGCGCGATCGTCGCCGGCTTCGGCGTGTTGGGCACGGGCGCGCTCGTCGTCCTTGGATTTTTTGTCCCGGTGGCCATTATTCCCGCGGCGGCAACCGCCGTCGGCGGGTACTTCATCGCGCGGAGCCACGCGCCCCTCGTCACCCGTGCGCAGCTGGCGTTGGAGCAGCTGCTCGACCGGTTGGAGCGCGGCGACAGTCCGCCGCCGCGTCCGAATGTTCTCTCGGCGCTCGACGTATGGCGCTGACCTTGCGCACGCGCGCAGATCGCCCGGACTAACGGGCCGGATCTTCACCTCAATCGATCGTCCTCATGACCACCATCAAAACCGTCGGCGTGCTCGGCGCCGGACTCATGGGCTCCGGCATTGCGCAGGTGTGCGCACAGAGCGGATTCACGACCAAAGTGCGCGAGGTGTCGGACGCGCTGTGCCAACGCGGCAAAGCGAGCATCGAAAAGAGCTTTGCGCGCGCCATAGAAAAGAGTAAGGGCAAGGTCACGGCGGCCGATCGAGACGCCGCGATGTCGCGGCTGTCGTTCACGACGAATCTGCGCGACCTCGCGGACTGCGACATCGTGATCGAGGCCGTGGTCGAAGACATCGAAGTGAAGAACGCGATGTGGAAGGAGCTGGATGGTCTGTGCCCGGCGCACACGATCTTCGCCTCGAATACATCGAGCCTCACGATCGCGGCCATGGCTGCCGCCACCACGCGGCCGGGCCAAATGGTCGGCCTGCACTTCTTCAATCCGGTGCCCATCATGAAGCTCGTCGAGGTCGTGCGCACCGTCACGACGAGCGACGCCACGTTCGACACCGCGTACGCGTTCGCCCGCCAGTTAGGCAAGGAGCCCATCGCCGCCAAGGACAATTCCGGCTTCGTGGTCAACCTGCTGCTCGTGCCGTATCTGGTGGACGCGATCAACCAGCTCGAGCACGGCGTCGCATCGGTCGAAGACATCGACAAGGGCATGATGCTCGGCACCGGCTATCCGATGGGTCCCTTCACGCTGCTCGACTTCGTGGGGCTCGACACCACGTACAAGATCGCGGAGATCATGTTCGACGAGTACCGCGAGAAGCGGTACGCGCCGCCGCCGTTGCTCAAGCGCATGGTGCTCGCAGGCATGTACGGCCGAAAGTCCGGCAAGGGCTTCTATGACTACACGGTCGATCCGCCGCGAGTGAACGAACTCGGCCTCTAGTTTGGCCGGTCGTATCGATCGAGAATACGCAATGCCGCAGCTCATACACGATTTGATATCCCGCGCCGCGTACAGCGAGGGCGCGGGCGTCGCACGCGCAGTGCCGGAAGCCGTCGCCGTGCCGCGCACGCCGGACGACGCGGCCGCGCTCGTCCGTTGGGCAGCCGGCACGCGCGCCGCGTTGGTGCCGCGCGGCTCGGGCAGCGGCATGGCCGGCGGCGCGGTGGGCGACGAGATCATCGTCGACCTGAGCCGCCAGCGCGACATCCACACCGTGAACAGGGCGACGCGATCGGTTGCCGTTGGGCCGGGGGCGATCCGCGACACCGTGGACGCCGCTGCCCAACGGACGGGCCTGCGTCTTCCAGTGGACCCATCGAGCAGCGCGTTCTGCACGATCGGCGGGATGGTCGCGACTAACGCAGCCGGCGCGCACACGCTCCGCTACGGGCCGATGCGCCGGTGGGTTCGGGCGCTGGATTGTGTATTCGCCGACGGCCGCCGCGCCGTCGTCCGCCGCGGCGCACCGCCGCCCAGCGATGTCCCGGCGGTGAACCGTTTTCTCGAGCAGGTGCAGCCGTCGATCGCGTCGCGCGCGCACGACATCGCATCCGCCCATGCAGGCGTGCTCAAGGATTCCTCGGGCTACGCGCTCCACGAGTTCGCGCAGAGCGGTGAGCTCATCGACCTGCTCGTTGGCAGCGAAGGCACGCTCGCGCTGTTCGTCGGCATCGACTTGGCCCTGACTCCGGTGCCGGGCGCGACATCGAGTCTGCTCGCCACGTTCACGAGTCTCGAGCGCGCCGTGGGCGCAGCTGTCCGCGCACGAGACGCCGGTGCGTCCGCGTGCGAGCTGCTCGATCGAACGTTTCTCGACGTCGTCGCCGAGGGTGGCACGATGCGTTTCGACGCGGATGTCGAGGCCGTGCTGCTCGCCGAAGTCGAAGCTGACAGCGAGTCCGCGGCGAACGCGAGCGCGCGATCACTCCAGCAGACTTTCGATGAATCCGGCGCGTCGTCCGTGAGACTGGCGCTCGACAGCGCCACGGAGCACGACCTGTGGTCGCTGCGCCACGCAGCGAGCCCGATTCTCAACCGTCTCGATCCCGCGCTCAAGTCGATGCAGTTCATCGAAGACGGTGCGGTGCCGCCCGAGCGCTTGCCCGAATACGTGCGCGGGGTCCGTCGTGCGCTCGACGACGCCGGTATTCGCGGCGTCATCTTCGGTCACGCGGGCGACGCACACGTGCACGTGAATCCCCTCGTCGACGTGAGACGAGCCGACTGGCGCGCGCGCGTCGAACGTCTCCTCGACGACGTCGTCACGCTCACCGCATCGCTCGGCGGCACGCTGAGCGGCGAGCACGGCGATGGCCGACTCCGCACGCCATTGCTCTCGCGCGTGTGGCCTGCCTCCGTTCTCGAGCTGTTCGCCCAAGTCAAAAACGCGTTCGACCCGGACGGCATTTTGAATCCCGGCGTGAAGGTGCCAATCGCGGGACAGCGAGCGCTCGGCGAGATCAAGTACGATCCGGCGCTCACACCGCTGCCGGCGCCGGCGCGCGCCGCGCTCGATGCGGTCGAGCGAGAGCGAGCGTACGCGACCTCGCGCCTCGACATGGTTTCGGCGACTCACCTGCCTGACTAAGTTTCCTCCGCTCGCCTCGGTCCGCCGGCAACTCTCCAGTCGCAACACGATGCCCGTCTACATCCACGAGCCGACCATCACGCTGCTCGCGCGTCCCTCGTTCGCCGAGCCGTCTCACTTGCCCGTGAATTGGATCGGCGAGTCGACGGATGGCGAGCGACTCTCGGAGTTCGCTGGACGCCTCTGCTACATGAGTCAGCGCAATCCGGCGAGCCGGTCGACGCGCGAGTACATCGAGAACATCAAGCGACAGGGACACGGCAGCGTTCTCGAGCACGCGACGTACTCGGTACTTCTCGAGGGCGTGAGCCGCTCGCTCACGCACGAGCTTGTGCGCCACCGAGCGGGCTTCGCCTACTCCCAGCTCTCGCAGCGCTACGTGGACGAGTCCGAAGCAAACTTCGTCGTGCCGCCGGCGATCATCGGCGACGAGCGCCTCGAGACCTCGTGGCGCGAGCAGATCGAATCGGCGCAGCGCACCTACGTGATGCTGGTCGAAGAACTCATGAAGCGTTACGCGTGGGTCGCCGATAAAGTCCATCGTCGGAAAATGGCGCGCGAGGGCGCACGCGGTGTGCTTCCAAACTCGACCGAGACGAAAATCGTAGTGACGGCCAACGCGCGCGCCTGGCGCACGATGTTGGAGCTGCGCTCGAGTGAAGGCGCCGAGTTAGAAATCCGCCGCGCGGCGGTCGCGGTGCTGCGCATGCTCTCCGCCGAAGCGCCGGCACTCTTTTCGGATTTCGAGATCTACGAAGCAGCCGATCGTCGTGAGGCGGCGCGCGTCGCCTACCACAAGGTGTGAGTCGCGCGCGTCACGATGACGCGCGGATGAAAGAAACGCATTGCGCAAGGATTTCGCGTTTCTTATTTTGCGCGCACACGTGATGCGATTTTCCGTCGACGTGAGTGGATCGAATGGCGCGGATCGGATTCGCCTACAATCAGAAACCGGACGACGAGGAAGCGCGGCCAGGCGATGATGAGCCCCGCGCCGACGAAGAGCCTCCCAGTACCGACGACGAGTTCGCCGAGTGGGACAGCAGCGAGACGATCGGCGCCGTCGAGTACGCGCTCTCTGGCTTAGGCGAAGTCATACGACTCGAAGCGGACGCAGAGTTCCCCGAGCGGCTTCGGGCTGAACGGCCGGACATCGTGTTCAACATGGCGGAAGGTCTTCGCGGCGTGAACCGCGAATCGCACGTCCCGGCCATGTGTGAGTTTTTCGGGATCCCGTACTCGGGATCCGATCCGTTCACGCTGTCGTTGTGTTTAGACAAGGCGCGCACGAAAGAATGTCTCGCGTATCACGACATTCCGACCGCGCCCTTTCAAGTGGTACACGACGCGAACATCCATTCGGCAGCACTCCGGTTCCCGGTGTTCGTCAAACCGGTGCACGAGGGCTCGTCGAAGGGAATAACGGAACGGAACTATTGCCGTACGGCGAGTGAGACGCGCGAACAGGTCGCATTCTTGCTCGAGCGCTATCGGCAGCCGGTCTTGATCGAGGAATTCTTAACCGGCGCGGAATTCACCTGCGCTGTGTTGGGCAATGACGGCGATGCGCACGTGTTGCCGATTGTCGGAATGAACTTTGACGTATTACCGAGCGGGTCGCTCCCGGTCTACGGATTCGAAGCGAAGTGGCTGTGGGACCGGCCGGAGCAACCGCTCGAGATTTTTGAATGCCCTGCGCGGATCGACGAAGCGCTGCGATGCACGATCGAACAAGTCGTGCTCGCCGCCTACCACGTGCTCGGCTGTCGCGATTGGTCGCGGATCGATGTGCGGCTCGACGCGGCAGGCGTGCCCAACGTGGTCGAGGTGAACCCGCTTCCCGGGATTCTTCCCGATCCCGCAGACAACTCGTGTTTTCCCAAGGCTGCGCGCGCCGCCGGGATGAGCTACGACGAGCTCATTCAGACGTGCGTGCGACATGCC
>DASVAC010000136.1:0-6614 GCA_036376535.1 Gemmatimonadaceae bacterium
GAAGAAGCACGCGGCCAAACAGATCGAGAAGGTCCTCAAGTCGGCGATCGCGAACGCGGAGCAGCACGCGCGCGAGCACAACGAATCGCTCGACACGGACCAGTTGGTCGTGCAGCACGCCGTGGTCAACGAGGGGCCCAAGCTCAAGCGGTTCATGCCGGCCGCGCAGGGGCGGGGCACGCCGATTCTCAAGCGCACGAGCCACGTGGAGATCGTGGTGTCGGACGAGGACGCACGCTAATGGGACAGAAGACGAATCCGATCGGCTTTCGCTTGGGCGTCACGCACGACCACCGCTCGCGGTGGTATGCGGACCGCAACTTCCCGGCGCTGCTCAAGGAAGACGAGCTGCTGCGGAAGTACCTCAAGGCTCGGTTAGGCCACGCGGCGATCTCGCAGATCACGATCGACCGGAAGCCGGGCAAGGTGGTGGTGACGGTCCACACGGGCCGTCCGGGCGTCGTCATCGGCAAGAAAGGCGCCGAGGTCGACAAGCTGCGCGACGAGCTGGCGCAGCTCACCGGCAAGGAAGTGGGGATCAACGTCGAAGAGATCAAGCGGCCGGAGCTCGATTCGCAGCTCGTGGCCGACCAGATCGCGCACCAGCTGGCGCAGCGCATCTCGTTCCGGCGTGCGATGAAGCGCGCCGTACAGAGCGCCATGCGCATGGGAGCGCAGGGCATCAAGATCAAGTGCGGCGGACGGTTAGGCGGAGCGGAAATCGCGCGCGTGGAAGGCTATCACGAGGGCCGCGTGCCGCTGCACACACTGCGCGCCAAGATCGACTACGCGACGTCGACGGCCAAGACGACGTTCGGAACGATCGGCGTGAAAGTGTGGATCTTCCACGGCGAGGAGCCCACCGGCGCCCGTCGCGGAAGCACCTATTCCACCGGCGCGTAAGGCGAAGGAGAGCGAGCGATGCTGAGTCCGAAGCGCGTCAAATTCCGGAAGATGTTCAAGGGCCGCACGCGGGGTCTCGCCAAGCGCGGGTCCACCGTGGCGTTCGGCCACTACGGATTGCAGGCAATGGAGCCGGGCTGGGTGACGAACCGGCAGATCGAAGCGGCCCGCGTGGCGCTCACGCGCCACATCAAGCGCGGCGGCAAAGTGTGGATCCGGATTTTCCCGGACAAGCCGATCACCAAGAAGCCGGCCGAAACCCGCATGGGGAAGGGCAAGGGGTCACCGGAGGGATGGGTGGCGGTGGTGAAGCCGGGACGGGTGATGTTCGAGCTGGAGGGTGTCGACCGGAAGACGGGCGAGAAGGCGATGGCGCTCGCGGCGGCGAAGCTCGGCGTCAAATCGAAGTTCGTGGTTCGCGAGGAGGCGCACACGGATGCGAGCTGAAGAGATTCGCGAGCTGACGGACGACGAGATCCGGAGCCGGGTCGCGGAAATGGAAGAGGAGCGGTTCCGGCTGCGCTTTCGGAGCGCGACGGAAGCGCTCGAGGATCCGCTGCGGTTTCGCGTGATCCGCAAAGAAATCGCGCGCATGAAGACCATTCTTCGTGAGCGGCAGCTGGCGCAATCCGCGCCCGCCGCCCCGCGCTCGGCTCGTTAGGCAGGTTAGGCGAGGGGACACATGGCCGATATCGTGAGGACCGACCACCAGGCGGCGCGCGGCACGCGCAAGACCCGGGTTGGCATCGTGGTGAGCGACAAGATGCAGAAGACGGTGGTGGTGGCGATCGAGCGTCGCTTCCCGCACCCGTTGTACGGCAAGATGGTCACGCGCACCAAGCGCATTAAGGCGCACAGCGAGGACAACTCGGCGAAGACCGGGGATCGCGTGCGCATCATGGAGACCCGGCCGCTGTCGAAGGACAAGCGGTGGCGCGTGGTCGAGATCGTCGAACGCGCGCGCTAACGGAGATCGGGCCATGATTCAGCAGGAATCCATCGTCAAGGTCGCGGACAATTCGGGCGCCAAGCGCGCGCTCGTGATCCGCGTCCTCGGCGGCACCAAGCGGCGCTACGCCGGACTCGGCGACACGGTGATCGTGGCCGTGAAAGACGCGCTGCCCAACGGAACGGTGAAGAAATCGGATGTCGCCCGCGCCGTCGTCGTGCGCACGGTCAAAGAGACGCGCCGCAAGGACGGCAGCTACATCCGCTTCGATGAGAACGCCGTCGTGATCATCAACGAGGCCGGCGAGCCGAGGGCCACGCGCATCTTCGGGCCCGTCGCCCGCGAGCTGCGCGAGAAGCGGTTCATGAAAATCGTGTCGCTCGCGCCGGAGGTGCTCTGACATGCGCAAATTGACGTACCGCGCCACCAAGCGCGCCGCAGCTCGCAATCGCGCCCGCCACGCACGCAACGTTGAGCGCGTGGAGATGCCGGTGGGCAAGGGCGATACCGTCCGCGTGCTGCGCGGCGATGACAAAGGCAAGGAAGGCAAGATCCTGCGCGTCAATCTCAAGACGGGCCGGGTCGTGGTCGAAGGCGTGAACATCGTCAAGCGGCATCGGAAGGCCCGTACCGCCGAAGAGCAGAGCGGGATCATCGACTTCCCGGCGCCCATCCACCACTCGAACGTGATGCTGCTCGACCCGAAAGGCGGCCAGCCGACGCGCGTCCACGCGCGGATCGATGAAGACGGCACGAAGGAACGCGTCAGCGCGAAGAGTGGCGATGCGATCCCACGCGTGATCTCGCGCAAGCGCTGAGGAGTTAGACCATGGCGACGAAAGAGAAGAAGGAAGGGAAAAAGAAGGGCGGCGCGGGTCAGGCGCAGGGTGGCACGGGCAAGGCGCACGCGGGCGTTGGAACGCCGGCGCCGGCGCCGCGCCTCAAGGGCTACTACGAGCGCACGATCCGCGGAAAGCTCCAGCAGCAGTTCGGCCTAACGAACGCGCACGAGATCCCGAAGCTCACCAAGATCGTGATCAACTGTGGCGTCGGCGAAGCCGTCAAGCAGCCCAAGCTGCTCGACAGCGTCGTCCAGGAGCTCGAGCTGATCAGCGGACAGCGCCCGGTCCGCACGCGGGCCAAGAAGTCGATCTCGAACTTCGGCCTGCGGCAGGGCCAGGAGATCGGCGCCAGCGTCACGCTGCGCGGCGCGCGGATGTGGGAGTTCCTCGACCGGTTCATTGCGGTCGCGATCCCGCGCATCCGCGACTTCCGCGGGCTCGGCACGCGGTCGTTCGATGGTCGCGGCAACTACTCGATCGGCCTCAAGGAGCAGGTGATCTTTCCGGAGATCAACTACGACCAGGTCGACCAGGTGCACGGTCTCGATCTCACGTTCGTGACCAGCACGCCCAAGGACGACCAGGCGCTGGCGCTGCTGCGTGAGTTGGGCATGCCGTTCCGCGGAGAAGAGAAACCAATCGTCGTCACTGCGTGACGACGACGGGAAGTCGGGAATAGGGAATGGGGAATAGGGAAAGGAACAACATCAAATGTCAGGTTTGACGCACGGGAGAGTGTGATGGCTCGTAAGGCCATGGTCGAGAAGAGCAAGCGCAAGCCGAAGTTCGCGGTGCGGCAGCACAACCGTTGCCAGCGCTGTGGTCGCTCGCGCGCGTACCTGCGGAAGTTCGGCTTGTGCCGGATTTGTTTCCGCGACTTGTCGTTGAACGGAATGATTCCCGGCGTACGGAAGTCGAGTTGGTAGCGGCGCCGCACTTGTCCTGACACGAAACCAGGCCCAAGCCATGAGCATGACCGATCCTATTGCCGACATGTTGACGCGCATCCGCAATGCCTGCGGATCGAAGCACCGGCGCGTCGACATTCCGGCATCGAAGTTGAAAGCCGACCTCGCGCGCATCCTGCTCGAGAATAACTACATCCGGGATGTGAAAACGCTCGAGACGGAAGAAGGACGCAAGATTCTGCGGCTGTACCTGCGCTACGCGCAGGGCGATCAGCCGGTGATCCGCGAGGTGCGGCGCGTGTCCACGCCGGGCCTGCGCAAGTACGTCGGCGTGAGCGAGATTCCGCGCGTGCGCAACGGACTCGGCATGGCGATCCTGAGCACCTCGAAGGGGCTGATGACGGATCGACAGGCCCGGGCCGCGCACACCGGCGGCGAGCTCCTCGCGGTCGTGTGGTAAGGAGCATCTGAACATGTCGCGAATCGGAAAGAAGCCCGTCGTGCTGCCGAAGAACGTCACGGCCACGATCGAAGGGCAAACGATCAAGGTGAAGGGCCCGCGCGGCGAGCTCGAGCGGCGCCTGCATCCTGCGTTAGGCGTCGCACTCGAGAACGGCTCCGTCGTCGTGAGCCGTCCCGACGACGAAGCCGAGCACAAGGCGCTGCACGGACTCACGCGCACGCTCGTGTCGAACATGGTCGAAGGCGTCACCAAGGGATTCCAGAAGCAGCTCGAGATCGTAGGCGTTGGGTACAAGGCGGAAACGCGCCCCTACGGATTGCAGCTCGCGCTCGGCTTCTCGCACCCGGTGGAGTATCGCGCGCCAAAGGGCATCAAGCTCACAGCGCCGCAGCCGACGCAGATCACGATCGAAGGCGCCGACAAGGAAATGGTTGGTCAAGTCGCCGCCGAGCTCCGCGGACTGCGTCCGCCGGAGCCATACAAGGGGAAAGGCATCAAGTACGTGGGCGAGCAGATCCGGCGGAAGGCCGGCAAGGCGGGAGGCAAGTAAACGATGAAAGTGATTCATAAGCCACGGACGCGCGCCGAGCGCCTCCACCGCCGCCACCTCCGCGTGCGCAAGCGCGTCGAGGGAACCGCGGAGCGCCCGCGTCTCGTAATTCGTAGGACGCTCAAGCACATCTACGCGCAGATCGTCGACGACATCGCGAATCGCACGTTGCTCACGGTGTCCGACCTCACGGTCGGCGAGGGCAAGAAGCAGGAACGGTCGGCGGCCGTCGGGAAAGCGGTAGCCGAGCGCGCAAAAGCAGCAGGCATCTCCCGCGTCGTGTTCGATCGAGCGGGGTACAAGTACCACGGCCGCGTGAAAGCGGTAGCCGACGGCGCCCGTGAGGGCGGCTTGGAGTTTTGATCATGCCAGATAATCAGAGCAATCGCGCAGGAGCGGGATCCGCCGAAGGTGGCTCGGGTCCGCGTCGTGGCGGCGGTGGACCCGGCGGTGGACGTGGCCGCGGCGGACCAGGCGGCGGTCGCGGTGGTCCGGGTGGCGGACGCGGTGGTCGTGGTGGCCGCGGCGGGCCCGGTGGCGGTCCCGGTGGTCGTGGCGGCCCGGGTGGACGCGGCGGCGAAGGCGATCGCGGCGGTCGCGGTCGCGGCGGCGATGGTCCGCGCGGTGGCGGCGGCGAGCGCGATCACGAAGGCAGCGATCTGGTCGAGAACGTGATCGCGATCAATCGTGTGGCCAAGGTTGTGAAGGGCGGACGGCGCTTCAGCTTCAACGCGCTAGTCGCCGTCGGCGACGGACAGGGCCGCGTGGGCGTCGCGACCGGCAAAGCCAACGAAGTGTCGGAAGCCGTGCGCAAGGCCGTGGACGCGGCGCGTCGCAAGCTGGTGCACGTTCCGCTCACTGGCGGGACGATCCCGCACGAGGTGGTTGGCGAGCATGGGGCTGGACGTGTACTCATGAAGCCGGCGGCGCCTGGCGCGGGTGTGATCGCGGGCGGTGCGGTGCGCGCGGTGCTGGAATGCGCGGGCGTGGCCGACATTCTCACCAAGAGCTTGGGCTCGACGAATCCGCACAACATGGTGCGCGCGGCGATGCACGGGCTCGGACTGTTGACCACAGTCGAGCAGATCGCGCGCGAGCGCGAGATCGAGGCGTCGAGTCTGCCTTATCGCTCGCGTGCCAAGTCGAAGGAGACGGTCTAATGCCGCGGACGTTCGTGTGGCATCGCACGCGTGGTCCCAAAAAGACTGCGCCTAACGAAGTGACCACGGGCAAGGTGCGCATCAAGCAGGTGCGGAGCGGGATCGGTCATCCGGCCGAGATGCGCCGCACGCTCGAGTCGATCGGTCTCCGGCATCATCAGGACGAAGTGGTGCGACAGGATTCGCCGTCGCTGCGTGGTCAGATCAAGCACGTGCGTCACCTGGTGACGGTGACGCCGGTGAAGGAGTAAGCAACAGTGGCCAAGGAACAGCGCGAGACGCCTACGCCCGAGCACATCGGGCTGCACAACCTGGTGCCGGCGCCGGGATCGCACCGGAACCGGAAGCGGTTAGGCCGCGGTCCGGGATCGGGCACGGGCAAGACGTCCGGCAAGGGCAACAAGGGTATCAAAGCGCGCGCGGGCCATCATGGGCCTGGCGGTGGAAAGCCCCACTTCGAAGGCGGCCAGATGCCGCTCACGCGCCGTCTGCCCAAGCGCGGCTTCACCAATCCGTTCCGGGTGGAGTCGCAGGTCGTGCACCTGAGTGACATCAACGAGTTGGCGACGAAAGACGAGATCACGGCCGACGTGCTCATCGAAGCGGGACTGATTCGGAAGGGGAAGGGACCCGCGAAGCTGTTGGCGAACGGCGCGCTCACGCGTGCGGTGACCGTCCGCGGCATTCGGATGAGCGCAGCGGTGCGTGACCGTATTGTCGCGGCCGGAGGCCGCGTCGAGGACTGACATGGCGCAGGACAACGCAGCGGCTCAGCTCGTCGGCAACATCTTCAAGACGCCGGAACTGAAGTCGCGTATTGGCTTCACGCTGCTGGCGTT
>DASVAC010000137.1:0-6329 GCA_036376535.1 Gemmatimonadaceae bacterium
TACGACTCGCCGACCATCATGGTAGGCGGGCGCGAATCATATGAAGCGCGCTGTCGCCACTGTCATGAGGTTCCGCATCGAGACGAGGATCAGGTCCCGCTGCTCTAACGGTGGCGCGCGACGCGTGCGCCATTGTTAGAACTCTCATAGCTGCCGCGGCTGGTTGACAGCGAGACACGGCGCATCCTACCTTGGCCGTCCGTCACGGCCTTTTGTCCAACTCACGCTCGACATGAACCGAATCGTTCGATCCGGGTTGATCGCACTCGCCTTACTGGCGTCGGCTTGCATGAAAGACGCACCCGTTGGTCCGCGTTCCGGCAGCGTGTCCATGAAAGTGCAGTTCCAGAATGGCACGCCCGGCGAGGAGATCCGCGTTTCCATCGCGGCGTTCGTCCCGGACTCCGAGCGAGCGCTCGACTCGTTGTTCAACGGCACGTTCCCGGTGACGTCGGCGACGCAGGATCTCACCGTTCAGTTCGATCTGTCGTCGTGCATCAATCGATTCCCGCCGGACGATCTCGGTCCGTATTGCCAGATCCAAGTGAGCCTCGAGCTCTTGAACAACGGCGTCGTGCAGGACCAGCAGTTCCTGGGCACCATGATCGTTCGCCCTGGTCAGGTAGTGTCCGCGCAACCTGTGGTGCTCACAGCGGGTAATAACCCTCCGGTGATCACGACACTCGATACCGCGCGGGTGGTCGAGTCCGCTCTGATTCGGTATCAACTCACGGGGAACGATCCAGACGGTGACCTCACGACGCTGCAAGCGACCGACATCGTCAACGGGAACTTCGACATCGAGACGCCGTACACGTTCTTCCCGCCGCTGGCGTCCATTAGCGGAATCTTTTATGCGTTTCAGACGACGTCTGCCGGCGCAAACGAAATCGCGGTGAGTCTCTCCGATTCCAAGTTCAACTCGAGTGCGTTGGACTCCGTGCCGGCGCTTCCTCCGATTGGCGACGTATTCATTGACACGGTGAGCGTCGACACGACGGCCGACTCGATCATCGTGAACGCCTCGCCGGCGGTCGATAGCCTCGAGATGGTGTTTCTCGATCAGTCGCTGCAAAAAGTGGCGTTCCAATGCGGGGGCGCAGCAGGGTCGGTTGTCACCACGAACCACTTTGCGTGCAAGCGTCCGGCGACGTTCACGAGTCAGACCGTCGTGCTCGTGCCGGTGGACTTCGCCGGCAATCCCGGCAACGGCCTTCGCTGCGCGGTGCCAACCGCGTTGTGTGTGCCTTTGCCGGTGGCCGATCGGCGACTGCCGCCGCCGCACATCCAGGCGACGCGCGCGCGTCCAAGGGTGCATCGATGATGCTCGTCGGCCTCACGGGGAACATCGCGAGCGGCAAGTCGACGGTCGCGAAACTGTTCGCTGCGCGGGGCGCGACGATCATCGACGCCGATGTGTTGTCGCGCCGAGCGGTGGAGCCGGGTACGCCGGCGCTGCGCTCGATCGTCGCGCGATGGGGCACGGGCGTCTTGTCGCCGGACGGTTCACTCGATCGCGCCGCGCTTCGTCACGTGGTGTTCGACCGGCCGGACGAGCTCGAGGCGCTCAACGCGATCGTGCATCCCGAAGTTGGGCGACTGCGCGACGAGGAAATCGCGGAAGCTGCCGCGCGCGGCGACCGCGTCGTGGTCTGTGACATTCCCTTGTTGTTCGAGCGCCGGTTGGCGGACTCGTTCACGCGCATCGTGCTCGTCGACGCGCCGCGTCCCGTTCGCCTCGAGCGGCTCATGCGCGACCGGGGTCTGTCGCACGAAGAGGCAGTACAGATGATCGCCGCGCAGATGCCGGCCGAGCTCAAGCGAGCACGCGCGGACTTCGTGATCGAGAACGGAGGCACGCGCGAGCAATTGGCAGACCGCGTGCGCGAGGTATGGGAGGCGATCACGCGCGACGAAAACGCGAAGCAGCCCGCGTCGGCCTGACACGCCCTTTGCTTGACGCGTTCTTGCCTCGCCGGTAGACTTCGCGCGACTTCACCTGCGGCAGCGCACTCGTGTCGAACATTCCAAACGACCTGCTCTACACCGAAGAGCACGAATTCGTAAAGAAGCTTCCCGAGTCGGACGTCGTGCAGATCGGGATCACCGACTACGCGCAGGGCGAGTTGGGCGACGTCGTGTACGTCGAGCTGCCGAAGGTTGGTGAGTCGTTCGGCCGCATGGATGTCTTCGGCACGATCGAAGCGGTCAAAGCGGTGTCGGAGTTGTTTTCACCGCTCGCCGGCACGGTCGAAGCGGTGAATCCGCGACTCGACAAGGAACCGGCGCTGGTGAACACCGATCCCTACGGCGAAGGCTGGATGATTCGTCTTCGCGTGAAGGACGCCGGCGAGCAGGACCAGCTACTCGGCCCCGAGGAATACAAGAAGCACATCGGCGAGTAGCGTGCCGTTGATGGATGAAAACGGGCCCACGGTGATTCACCGCGGGCCCGTTGCGTGTTCATGGTGATCGGTATCTTCAACAAAACTGCAACTGCTTCAAAGGCATGATGCGACTGAGAAGCCGGCCACGGCTGTCGCTGGATGACGCACACCGAACGACGGACCACGGGTAGGAAAGCACGAAACGAACTACGAATGACGGACCACCGGAAGTTGCCCGCGGGAGATGGAGTCTCGTCGCCAGGTCGGTCGATGGCAACCGTTGCACGCACCGATTGAATCCGCCTTTGAAGCAGTTGCAGTTTTCCAGCTCGCACGCCAAGACGGTTGCTATCGACGTGTCAGATGGGGCCCACTACTTCTCGGCGTACTCCTCGATCGGCGGGCACGAACACACGAGATTCCGGTCGCCGAACGCGCTCTCGACACGCCCAACCGCAGGCCAGAATTTCCACTCGCGCGTCCACGGCGCGGGGAACGCCGCCTGCTCGCGCGTGTAGGGTCGCGACCACTCGGACGACAGCACGCGCTCGAGCGTATGCGGCGCATTCTTGAGCGGATTGTCTAACCGGTCCGCGCGTCCCTCTTCGATCTCGCGGATTTCTTCGCGGATCGAGATGAGCGCATCGCAGAAGCGATCGAGCTCCTCCTTGGATTCGCTCTCGGTGGGCTCGATCATGAGCGTGCCGGCCACGGGGAACGAGACCGTCGGCGCATGGAATCCGTAGTCCATCAGACGCTTCGCGATGTCTTCTACATCGACGCCCGCGCTCTGCTTGAAGGCGCGCGGATCGATGATGCACTCGTGCGCGACGGTTCCATGCGTGCCGCGATACAACACGGGGTAGTACGCGTCGAGACGCTTGGCCACGTAGTTCGCGTTGAGAATCGCGACCTTGGACGCGCGCGTTAGGCCTTCGCCGCCCATGAGCTCGATGTACATGTACGAGATGGGCAGGATGCTCGCGCTGCCCCACGGCGCAGCGGACACCGGTCCGATGGCTTCCGTTCCGCCCACGCGCACCAGTGGATGTCCCGGCAGGAACGGGGCGAGGTGCGCGGCACACGCGATCGGTCCCATGCCGGGACCGCCGCCGCCGTGCGGGATGCAGAACGTCTTGTGCAGGTTCAGGTGGCAGACGTCTGCGCCGATGTCGGCCGGCCGGCAGAGTCCCACCATCGCGTTCATGTTCGCGCCGTCCATGTAGACCTGCCCGCCGTTGGCGTGCACGATCTGACAGAGTTCGCGAATACCCTCCTCGAACACGCCGTGCGTGGATGGATACGTCACCATGAGCGCGGCCAGCCGCGATGCGTTCGCCGCGGCCTTCTCGCGCAGATCGGTGAGATCGATGTTGCCGCGCTCGTCGGTGCGCACCACCACCACCGACATGCCGGCCATCACGGCGCTCGCGGGATTGGTGCCGTGCGCCGACTGCGGGATGAGGCACACGTCGCGGTGCCCTTCGCCGCGCGACTCGTGGTACGCGCGAATGACGAGCAGGCCGGTGTACTCGCCCTGCGATCCTGCGTTAGGCTGCAGCGACACCGCGGGGAAGCCGGTGATCTCGGCGAGCGCGCCCTCGAGGCGCTCGAACAGCACCGAGTAGCCGTCGGTCTGCTCGCGCGGCGCGAACGGGTGCAGCCGGTTGATCTCGCGCCACGAGATGGGCAGCATCTCGGCCGTCGCGTTGAGCTTCATGGTGCACGAGCCCAACGGAATCATCGAGTGCGTGAGCGACAGGTCGCGCGACTCGAGCTTCCGCATGTAGCGCAGCATCTCGGTTTCGGAGTGGTACTTGTTGAACACCGGGTGCGTGAGGTACGCGCTCGTGCGGGCGAAGCGCTCGTCGAACCGGTCGTCCACGCTCTCGGCGACGTCGGACGCCGTGAAGTCCGGCCGCGCGCCGCGGTTGAACACGGCGAACAGGTCGTTCACGTCGTCGAGCAGCGTGCTCTCACCGATCGCGATGCCTAACGTATGCTCGTCGATCACCCGCATGTTGAGCTGCTTGGCGCGGGAGTCGCGCAGCACGTCGGTGAGACGGCGGTCGCCTAACTCGACGCACACGGTGTCGAAGAACACGTCGTGGCGGATGCCGTAACCCAGCCGCCGCAGGCCCTCGGCGACGGTCTCGGCGAAGCGGTGCGCGCGCGACGCGATGCGCGCGAGTCCCTTGGGCCCGTGCCAGACCGCGTACATGCTCGCCATGACGGCGAGCAGCACCTGCGCCGTGCACACGTTGCTCGTCGCTTTTTCGCGGCGGATGTGCTGCTCGCGCGTCTGCAGCGCCATGCGGAGCGCCGGCCGTCCCTCGCTGTCGCGCGACACGCCGATGATGCGGCCGGGAATCTGTCGCTTGAATGCATCGCGCGTCGCGAAGTACGCGGCGTGCGGTCCGCCGAAGCCGAGCGGGACGCCGAAGCGCTGGGTGCATCCCACCGCCACGTCCGCGCCCCATTCGCCGGGCGGCACCAGCAACGTGAGCGACAGTGGATCCGCCGCCACAGTGAGCAGGCCGCCGGCTGCGTGCACACGTTCGGCGAAGGCGTGGTAATCGATCACCGCCCCGTCGGCCGTCGGATACTGCACCAGCGCACCGAAGACGTCGCTGCCTAACGTTGCCGTCTGGTGGTCGCCCACGACCACCGTGATGCCGCGCGCGCGTGCGCGCGTGCGCACCACGTCGACCGTCTGCGGGAAACAGTGCTGCGACACGAAGTAGGTATTCTTGCCCGCACCGCCCTTCACCGCGTGCGACATCATCATCGCCTCCGCCGCCGCGGTCGCCTCGTCGAGCAACGACGCATTGGCGATCGGCAGACCGGTGAGGTCGATGATCATCGTCTGGTAGTTGAGCAGCGCCTCGAGGCGCCCCTGCGCCACCTCGGCCTGGTACGGCGTGTAGGCCGTGTACCACGCCGGATTCTCGAGCACGTTCCGCTGAATCACCGGCGGCACGAGACAGCTGTAGTAGCCGAGCCCGATGAAGGATCGGAACACCTGATTGCGCGACGCCACCGCGCGGAACCCGCGCAGCGCCGCCGTCTCGCTCTTCCCTTCGCCTAACACAAGCGGCCGGCGCAAGCGGATCGCGTCGGGCACCGTCGCATCCATGAGATCGTCGAGCGACTCGTAGCCCAATAATTCGAGCATGGCGCGAACGTCGTCGTCGGTCGGCCCGACGTGGCGGGGGATGAAGCTGTCGGCATCGGTCAGCGATACCGGTGCAATCGTGGTCGTCATGAAACCCTCGGCGCCGGCCGGCGCACGGTCGTGTCGGTGAGCGAACAGCCTGGCGGGCCAGCGTAGGTCCGCGTTACAGCACAGAAATCTGTCATACCGGTCGGGGAAATTCCATCCGTCTCCGGCAATCGGAAACGCTGTGGTCGTGCTCGCATGTCCGCCTCCGCTGTCTGACACGCATCCACGAGTTGATAACGGACACGCCCGGACACGGGCCGACACAGCAGATTGATTTATAGCTGCTCGAGATTCCGGCTCGCGAAAGCAACAACAAATTCCCGTCTTGTCCGTTTGCGTCCGGCCTTGTCCGCTCTCGCAGTCGTAAGACTTTCATCATCACCGGAGGCGGATTCGCGCGAATTCGGCGGTTCTCAGGTGCCCGCGATCGCCTGGGCTCAGGAGGCAAACACCGCGTTTTCCTTGCCTCACCAGCGCATTGTCACCATAGTTTGCTCGGGCGTCGAGGCTCATACGGCTGGGTCCGCCGCCAACTCTTGCGAAAGCTGCGACTGAGGTCGTTAACGAATCATCTCCTTAGACTGATCGTCTTCACGGTGCGGCGGCCTGACCTCGGACGCCGATCCGGAACCTCCCTCTTTCGCAAATCCGTGATCATGCGAACCCCACTCGTTGCGTCGTCGTTACTTCCCTTGCTGGCGGCGATCGCCTGTCAGCAC
>DASVAC010000138.1:0-28656 GCA_036376535.1 Gemmatimonadaceae bacterium
ACGATGGCGCGCCCAACGCCGTGTCCATGTGCCTCCGGCGAGACCGCCACCGACGCCACTTCGGCTAACGACGGCGAGTACTGCTTGAGCGCGCCGCAGGCGACGACGCGCCCATGACCATCGACAGCCACGACGAAGTCATCCAACGCCAGTGCGATCGACTCGGCGCTCCGCGGCAGCATCACCGCCTGCGCCGCGTATCCGTTCACCAACGCCGCGATGCCGTGCACGTCCGACGCGCACGCCGGCCGAACCTGAAACACGTCGCTCACCGCAACGCCGCCTCGAGCAGTGCCAATCCCTCGGCCAGCTCCGCGCGCGTGGCGACGAGCGGCGGCAGCAAGCGCACTGTAAAGTCCCCGGCCGAGCAGACGAGCAGGCCGGCCTCGAGCGCGCCGGCCACCGTCTCCGCCGCGGGCTGCATCACGTCCAAGCCCCACATGAAGCCGATCCCGCGCACCGCGCGCACGCGCCCCGAGCGCGCGGCCAGCGCGGCTAGTTGCTCGCCTAACCACACGCCGGTCTCGGCCACGTGCGCGAGCAGCGCGGGGTCGCCTAACCGTTCGAGGACGTGCAGGGCCACCGATGCCACCAGCGGACCGCCGCCGAACGTCGTCCCGTGATCGCCCGGCCGGATCGCACTCGCGATCTCCGACGTCATGAGCACCGCGCCCATCGGAAGTCCCCCGGCGAGCGGCTTCGCCAACGTGACCAGGTCGGGCACGATGCCGGCGCGCTGGTACGCGAACATCCAACCCGTGCGGCCTAACCCGCACTGGATCTCGTCGCAGATGAGCGCGACCTTCCGCGCACGCGTCAGCTCGCGCACCTCGCGCAGATAGCCCGCGTCGAGCACGCGCACGCCGCCCTCGCCTTGCACCACCTCGATCACCAGCGCCGCGACGCCCTCGCCGTCCAGGACGTGCTCGAGCGTCTTGAGATCGCGCTCCACGACCGACACGCCGCCCGCCAACGGACGAAACGGCGCGCGATACTTGGGCCGGTCGGTCGCCGCGAGCGTCGCGAAGAGCCGGCCGTGGAAGGCACCGCGCACGGCGAGAATCTCGTGCTTCGCCGCACCGCCTACCTCGCGCGCCCACCGGCGCGCGAACTTGAACGCGCCCTCGTTGGCCTCCGCGCCCGAATTGCAGAAGAACACGCGATCGAGCGACGACAGCCGCGCCAGCTCCGCCGCCAACTGCGCGGCCGGCCGCGTGTGATAGAGGTTGGACGTGTGCAGGAGTCCGGTCGCCGCGGCGTCGCGCACCGTCCGCGCGATGCCCTCGTCGCCGTAGCCTAACGCATTGACGCCGATGCCGCTCGTGAAATCGAGATATGCGCGATCGTCCGCGTCGAATACGCGCAGACCCGATCCGCGCACGAGCTCGATGGATGGACGCCGATAGAGCCCGAGCAGCGCGTCGGGCGCGACCGCCGGAGCCGACTCCGGCGTGAACGTCGCGACAGAGAGGGGGAGTGCAGTCACACCAAGCTCCGTGATGGCGCGAGCACCGTGCCGCGCGCCGGATCGAGAAGCGCTTCGAGATCGCCAATGCGAACGCGTGCCACGCCGCGCTCCATCGCCGCCATCGCCGCGCTGAGTTTCGCGACCATGCCTCCGGTCGCGGTCCCATCGGAAATCGCCGCCGATGCCTCATCGGCATCGAGCTGCGGAATCACCACGCCGTTCGGTCCCTTCACGCCTGGGACGTCGGACACGAACACCAACTCGTCCGCTTCGAGCGCGGCGGCGATCGCCGCCGCCGCGTCGTCGCCGTTCACGTTGAGCGCGCGCGACACACCCGGTGCCGCGTCCAGATCACGCGCCAGCGGCGACACCACCGGCAGATACGACCCCGCCAACACGTGACGCAGCAGCGCCACGTCCACCCACTCCGGCTCGCCGACCATCCCGAGATCCGCGTCGCCCACCCGCCGCGCGCCCAACAGACCCGCGTCTTCGCCCGACAACCCGAGCGCGGCAACGCCTGCTGCCGTTAGGCGGGCGACGAGCTCCTTGTTCACGCCGCCCGAGAGCGCCATCCGGATCGTTTGAATGTCCGCCTCGCGCGTCACGCGCCGCCCGCGCACGAACTCGGCCGGCGTGCCGAAGGTGCGCTGCAGCGCCGACACCTGGTCGCCGCCGCCGTGCACGATGCACATGGACGCCGGCGCCGCCCGCCACGCCGCGTGAATCACCGCCGGCAGCCGGGCATCGTCTTGCGCTCGGCCGCCGAACTTGATCACCCGCATCACGCCGGCAACCCCATCGCTTCGTCCAGCCCCGCGAGCAGATTGCCATTCTGCACGGCCTGACCCGCCGCGCCCTTCACCAGATTGTCGATCGCCGCCACCACGATCACGGTGGGCCGCCGCACGTCCGCCGCCGCGTGCGCCGTGATGCGGGCGACGTTGCGATGCACCACGTCGCGCAACGCCGGGACGTCCTCGGTGATCTCGACGAACGGCTCGCACGCATAGTGCGTGCGCCAGAGGTCGAGCGGATGCTCCAGTGGCTCCGCCACGGGCACCGTGATCGTCGCCAGAATCCCGCGCGCGACCGGCAGCAGGTGCGGCGTGAACACGAGCTCGGCGTCGCAGTCGAGCGCGCGCATCACGGCGCGCATCTCCGCGAGGTGCCGGTGCGTGTTGCCTAACGCATACGGCCGGTAGTCCCCGCTCACTTCGGCGAACATGAGGTCCTGGCGCGGCGTGATGCCCGCGCCGGTCACCCCGCTCGCCGCCACGACGCTCACGCACCCACCCGGCGCGATGAGCCCGCGCACCAACAGCGGCAGAAGGGCGAGCAGCACCGCGGTGGGGTAGCAGCCGGGATTCGCCACCACGCTCGCGCCGCGCACTTCGTCGCGCGCGAGCTCCGTGAGGCCGTACGGCACCGGCGCGGCGCCGCTCGCGTTGCCCGGCCGCAGATCCGCCGACAGGTCCACCACCTTCGCACCCGCGCCGCGCGCCGCATCCACCCAGCGCTTCGACGCGCCGTGCGGCAGCGCGCTGAACACCAGCTGCGCGCGATCGAGCGGCGCGTCGTCGTGCGCCAGGAACGTCACCGCCCGGTTCCCGAATCGCGCCGTCGCCCCGCGCTGCTCGTTCGCGCTCGCGAACGCCAGCTCGGCTCCGGGATGCCGCACCAGCAGGGCGCACAACTCGCGCCCCGCATAGCCGCTCGCCCCGAGAACCCCGACAGAGACTTTATGCACAAGCTATGCATAAACAAGCATCCGGGTGCTGTCAATGCCGCGGGGGATGCGCGAGATCACCGCGCCGGGGCCTGGCAGCCACAGCCCGGTCGGCTGTATCCTCCGGCATGGCCAACAAGCGCGACCGACAAGCCACCATCCGCGAGCTCATCGAGGGACGTCCTGTCGAGAGCCAGGAGGAGCTCCGCAAGCTGCTGCTCCACCGCGGATGGGACGTCACGCAATCCACGCTCTCGCGCGACCTCCGCGAGCTGCGCATCGCGCGCGTGCCGCTGCCCGACGGCGGAGCGCGCTACGCCGTCGCGACATCGGCCGAGGACGAGTCGCCGCGTCTCGACGCCCTCCTGCCCCACTTCTTCACCCACATCGACGGCGTCGGCGAGTTCATCGTGCTCCACACGCTCCGGAGCGGCGCCCAACCGATCAGCGAAGCCCTCGACGCCGAAGAGTGGCCGGAAATCATCGGCACGATCGGCGGCGAAGACACGGTCCTCATCATCTGCCGCTCCGCCACCGCGAGAGAGAAGGTCATCCGCCGGCTCAAGGCCCTCGCTGAAGCCTGACCGTAATCCTGCCACAACCTGGTCCAGATCACACCGCTTGACGCATGCCGCGCGTGAGAGTAAATATGCACTGTCATAGCATATTTATCCTGACCAGCCGGAGCCGTCATGATTCGTACGATCGCCCTCGCCTACTCGGGTGGACTCGACACCTCGATCATCGTCCCGTGGCTGCGCGAGCACTACGGTGCGCGCGTCATCTGCGTCGCCGCCGACATCGGACAAGGCCAGGAGCTCGCCGGCGTCCGCGAGAAAGCGATCGCCTCCGGCGCCGCCGAGTGCTACGTCGAAGACCTGCGCCACGAATTCGTCACCGAATACGTGTGGCCCACCCTCCGCGCCGGTGCCGTCTACGGACGCAAATACCTCCTCGGCACCTCCATGGCGCGCCCGCTCATCGCGAAGCGCCAGGTGGAAGTCGCGCGCGCCGTGAACGCAGACGCCCTCGCGCACGGATGCACCGGCAAGGGCAACGATCAAGTGCGCTTCGAGCTCACCTACGCCGCGTTTGCGCCGGACCTGCCGGTCATCGCGCCGTGGCGCGAATGGAACATCCGCAGCCGCGAAGACGCGCTCGCGTACGCCGCCGCGCACCACGTGCCCGTCACCGCCACGCGCGACAAGATCTATTCGCGCGACCGCAACATCTGGCACGTGTCCCACGAAGGCGGCGTCCTCGAGAACCCGGCCTCGGTGCCGCCCGACGATCTCTTCCTGCTCACCACCAACCCGGCCGCCGCGCCTAACGCACCGGAAGACGTCGTCATTGGCTTCGTCGCCGGTACGCCCGTCTCCGTCAACGGCGAGTCGCTTTCAGCCCTGGCCATCGTCGAAACCCTCAACACGATCGGTGGACGCCACGGCGTCGGCCGCATCGACCTCGTCGAGGACCGCCTCGTCGGCATGAAGTCGCGCGGCGTCTATGAAACGCCGGGCGGCACGCTGCTCCACACGGCGCACTCGGAGCTCGAACAGCTCGTGCTCGACCGCCGCACGCTCGCGGCGAAGGATCTCATCGCCCCGCGCTACGCCGACCTCGTGTACGAGGGCCGTTGGTGGACCACCGAGCGCGAGGCGTACGATGCGTTCGTCAACACCACGCAGCAGCGCATCACCGGCACCATCACGCTGCGCCTCTTCAAGGGGACCATCACGGTCGCGGGTCGCGCCAGCGAGCACGCGCTCTATGATGAACGCTTCGTCACGTTCGGCGAAGACGACGTCTACCAACAGAGCGACGCCGCCGGTTTCATTCGCCTCTACGGTCTCTCGCAGCGCGTACGCGCCGTGAAGGATCGCGAGCTCGCCGCCGCCGTCGACAGCACGCCCGTTGTCGAGGGAGCGCCGGAAGCGCTCGCTATCGCGTGACGTCGTTGAAGCTCGTCGGCGCGGACGCCACGGCGCACAAACTCTGGGGCGGCCGCTTCAGCGGCGACACCGCCCCGGCACTCGATGCGCTCAACCGGTCCATCGGCGTCGACTTTCGCCTGTGGCCGTTCGACGTGCGCCTATCCAAGGCCTGGGCCGTCGCGCTGTGGAGCGCCGGCGTCCTAACGGTGCAGGAGAGCCAGCGCATCGAGCGCGGTCTCGATGCGGTCGCTGCGCGGCTGCGCGCCGGCGCCACGCCGGTCGCGTCCGACGAAGACGTGCACACGATGATCGACCGGCTCCTCCATGATGAAGTCGGCGACTTGGCGTCCAAGCTGCACACGGGACGCAGCCGCAACGACCAGGTCGCCACCGCCACGCGCCTCTGGGCCATGGACGCCTGCACCGTGCTCGACGCCCACGTCCGCGAGCTGCAGCACGTCATCCTCGGCCACGCCGAGACGCTGCACCAGGACGGCACGCTCATGCCGGCCTATACGCACATGCAGCGTGCCCAACCGATCGCCGCCGCGCACTGGATGCTGGCGCATTTCTGGCCGCTCGACCGCGACCGCGCCCGCCTCGCGCAGACCGCCCGCGACACCGCGAGTCTTCCGTTAGGCGCAGGCGCCGTGGCCGGATGCGCCTACCCGGTCTCCCGCGTCCTGCTCCAGGGCAGCTTGGGCTTCGACCGCCTCAGCCCGAACAGCGTCGATGCCGTGAGCGACCGCGATTTCGTCGCCGAATTGATGTTCACCATCGCGCTCCTCGGGACGCACCTGTCGCGCCTCGCCGAAGACCTCGTGCTCTATGGCAGCAGCGAGTTCGCCTTCGTCCAATTCGGCGATGCGTTTACCACCGGCTCGAGCATGATGCCGCAGAAGCGCAACCCGGACGCGCTCGAGCTTGCGCGCGGCTCCAGCGCGCGCGTCCTCGGCGACCTCACGGCGTTGCTCGCCACGCTCAAAGGTCTGCCGAGCGGATACAACAAGGATCTGCAGGACGACAAGCGCGCCCTCTTCGACGCCGTCGACACGATGCGCCTCGTGCTGCCCGCGGTGGCCGGCGCGCTCGGCGAACTGACCTTCCGCGCCGATCGCATGCACGCCGCGCTGTCGAGCGCGATGATGGCCACTGACCTCGCCGACTACCTCGTTCGGAAGGGCGCTACGTTCCGTGAGGCACACGCGAGCGTCGGCCGGCTCGTCCGCGAGAGCGAAGAGCGCGGCGTCGAGCTACACAGTCTTCCGCTCAAGTCGTTCCTCGCGGCGCACGCGCTGTTTTCCGGAGACGTGTTCGACGCGCTCTCACCCGCCGCATCCGTGGAACGACGCGACGTCGAGGGCGGCACCGGGCCTAACGCACTGCGCGAGCAGCTCGCCGCCGCGCACGCCGCGTTGTCGTAGAACAGCGCGCGCCCTGCCGCACGCAAAGCGGGGGACACCGTATGGTGTCCCCCGTTTTGCGTATCCGTGCCGGCGTCGATGCCTTACTGCCGCCTGGTCACGTTCTCCGCGGCCGGCCCCTTCTGACCATCGACAATATCGAACTCCACCGCATCCCCCTCCGCGAGCGTCTTGAACCCGCTGCCCTGAATGGCGCTGTAGTGAACGAAACAGTCCTTCTGGCCATTGTCTGGGGTGATGAAGCCGTAACCTTTGGCGTCATTGAACCACTTCACCTTGCCTGTGACACGCATGTCCAACTCCGGAATGGTGACCGAGACAGGAAACCCGGGCGCAGTGAGCCGCCCGGGTCTGCACCTGCGTTTCGGGTGGTGCGGGGCAGAATATAGGGT
Organism: Gemmatimonadaceae bacterium; assembly: GCA_036376535.1. Classification (GTDB taxonomy): domain Bacteria; phylum Gemmatimonadota; class Gemmatimonadetes; order Gemmatimonadales; family Gemmatimonadaceae; genus JADGGM01. The sequence goes on from DASVAC010000138.1 coordinate 6,948, forward strand.
TAGCACGCTGAGCCAGCAATACCGCGCCCGTGCAACGACGCCCGGCAGTCACTGCCCAACTTGAGCCGACGTGACGTAGAACTCCGTGTCCCCGAAACACGATGTCGGAACGCCGCGGTGCTCCTCGAACGTGAGCGCCACGCGCTTCCCCATGTTCTGCTCGATCTGTTTGGCCACCGACTCGTCGCGAACCGTGAAGTGAAAGATCTGCGGCATCGCGCCCGGCAAGTTTGCCATGGCTAACTCGCCTTCCCACGTCTTACAGACCCATCCCTCCTTCGCGAACTTCTGCACGTATCCCGATCGCTCGCCGTGACCATACGCGAACGTGAGGGCCGACCAGCCGTACAGCACGAAGAGCAGAATGGGAATCAAGAACACAATCGCGACGTAGCGTTTCCATTTGAAGCGTCGCTTCTTCGGTGCCGGAGCCTGTGCCGCCACGTCTTCCGTGTTGTAGGCCCGTGGTGGGTGCTCGATGTCTTCAGCCATGTGGCAGCTCCAGTAGAGTAGAGTTTCTGCGACGGACACGGACCTGTGGCGCCCGTCGCCACGGCCGCATCCCTTCGCTCTTGAGTCCCGTTAGGTTTCGCGCATGACCTTCGCGCCTCGCCGACATACCGTCACCACAATGGTGGGCGGCATCCCGGTCGGGAGCTCCTACCCGGTGGTCGTGCAGTCGATGACCAACACCGACACCGCGGACGCCGAAGCAACCGCGGCGCAGGTCATCGCCCTCGCTCGAGCCGGATCGGAGCTCGTACGCATTACCGTGAATACGCCGGAAGCAGCAGCCGCGGTCGCGGAGATTGCACACCGTGTGGCCGATGCCGGCGTTCAAGTGCCGATCATCGGCGACTTTCACTACAACGGGCACCTGCTCCTCGACCGGTATCCCGCGTGCGCTCGCGCCCTCGCGAAGTACCGGATCAATCCCGGCAACGTGGGCGGCAAACGACGCGACGAAAACTTCCGTACGATAGTGCAGATCGCCGTCGCGAACGACAAGCCCGTCCGCATCGGCGTGAACTGGGGCTCGCTCGACCAGGATCTCCTCACGACGCTCATGGACGAGAACGCCCAGAGCGCGAACCCGCGCGACGCGCGTGACGTCTACATCGACGCCATGCTCGAGAGCGCGCTGCGCTCGGCTCAGCTCGCTGAGGAGACCGGACTCGCGCACGATCGCATCATTTTGTCGGCGAAGGTTTCCGGCGTGCGCGACTTGGTGGATGTCTATCGCCTGCTCGCCGCCCGCTGCGATTATCCCCTGCACCTCGGCCTTACGGAAGCAGGGTTGGGCATGAAGGGCACGGTGGTGAGCACTGCCGCGCTCTCGATTCTCCTCGGGGAAGGCATCGGCGACACGATCCGCGTCTCGCTCACGCCGCGGCCGGGGGGCGATCGCGCGGAAGAAGTGCAAATCGCGCAGCAGATTCTTCAGTCCCTCGGAATGCGTACCTTCACGCCGCAGGTGTCGGCGTGTCCGGGATGCGGACGCACGACCTCGACCTTCTTCCAGCACATGGCCGAGGACATTCAGACGTATCTGCGCGAGCAGATGCCGGTGTGGCGTACGCGTCATCCCGGCGTCGAGGAAATGCGCGTCGCGGTGATGGGGTGCGTCGTGAATGGACCCGGAGAGTCGAAGCATGCGAACATCGGCATCTCGCTGCCCGGTACGTTCGAGGAGCCAAAAGCCCCGGTGTACGTCGACGGAAAGCTCGTCGTGACGTTGAAGGGCGATCACATCGTCGCCGAGTTTCTGTCGATCCTGGACGACTACGTCGCGCGGACCTATCCCACGCCGAGCGGCGCGACGGATCGGTCCAGCTCGGTCGCGGCGACTACCTGAGCCCCGACCCGCCGCGCTCGAGCAGCGCGGCCCGCCCATCCAGCGCCGCGAGCATCTCGCCTAACTCGGTCATGATCGGCGCCGCGAATCCCGCCACCGTTAGGCGCTGGTGCACGCCGTGGAACCATTGCATCGTGCCCTCGCGTCCGGCGCCGTCGGTCGCGTGCGCCCACACGGTGCCGGAGAAGCTGGTGCGCGACAGGTCGGCGAGCAGCGTACCCGCCGCGTGCACGATGACCGCCGCCATCACCCAGCGCCCGCGCTCGTCCGCGGCGGCGAGTCGGTTCACGAGATCCGCCCGCCGCTCGTCCGGCGCCATCTCGACGCCGTCGTCATCCTGGCGCCGCTCCACCACGCCCAAGAGCGCGGCCAGCACCGCGGGCCCGAATTTTTCGCCGATCCGCGCGTCCAGCATCTCCACCGTCGCGCCGTCCCGCGCGTAGTCCTGCACGACATCCCGCAGCACGCCGCCGACGACGGTGTCATCGTCGCGGTCGTAGCGCGACAGAATCACCGCGACGTTAGGCGCGGCCGTCAGGTAGGGCAGCCGCGTCCCGCGTCGCACCTGCTGGTCGTGGTGCTTGGCCGCGAACGCGAGCGCGTGGCTGATGCGATCCGAATAGCCGGTCATTCCCTGTGTCGCTCCAGCCGCGCGAACCGGCGTACGAGCCTCTCGAGGCCGGCCGCATCGTCGTCACCGAACGCGCGCACGGTGTCGGCATCGATGTCGAGCACGGCGATCAGGCCGTGCCGTTCATCGAACACAGGCACCACGATTTCCGATAGCGACCGCGCGTCGCACACGATGTGACCCGGGTCCTCTCGCACGTCGGGCACGATCACCGTCCGCCCCGTCGCCGCTGCCCGGCCGCACACGCCGCGTCCGAATTCGATCGTTAGGCAGCCGAGTGTCCCCTGGTACGGGCCGACGACGAGGAGACGGCCCGGGTCCAGCACTTGGTAGAATCCCGTCCACAGGAAGCCGAACCCGTGATGGAGCACGGCCGACATCGTGGCCATCACCGCGATGCGATCGGAAATCCCCTCGAGCACGGCGTCGAGATGCGCGTCGAGCTCGGCATAGGCGGCTGGGCGCGGCACGCCGCGCACGTCCAGGGTGGTTTCAGCCATCACTGGTCCCGGCGACGGTTTGCGTTAGGCACCGGGCGTGAGGCGCGACAGAAAGAGACGATCCAGGACGAACAGCACGCCCCCGTGCGCAACGAGCGCCACTCCGATGCCCGTCACCTCGAGGCGCTTCGCCACCACGACGCCCACGCACACCAGCACCGTCGCCCCGGCAAACACCCACACTTCTCCGATCATGGCCAGCCGGACGTGCGCCGTAAGGCGAAGCGCGCTCCCGTAGTCGCGCTCCGCAAGTGAGCTCCACCGCACCAGCGCGAAGAGCGACTCCGCAGCACCGGACACTGCCATCACCACGGCGAACCACAGTGGGAGCGGCGCGCGCGCCCGTTGCACGCGGAGCGCGACGATGACTCCCGCGCCGACCACGAAACTCGCCACGCCCCACACCAGGAGTTGCAGCAGGTGGATTCGCTCCACGCCCAGCAGATCCGGCGACCACACGTCAGGCGTGAAGTCCCGAGAACTCGGATGCTCGCGTCACGCGTGCAATGTATGCCGCGCGCGTGTCACGGAGCAACGAGAAATGCCGGCTGTCGCTCGTTGGCAGTGCGGTTCAGCACAACCGCTGTGCGTGACGATGCCATCGTGAACGACACGATCGCACCCGTTGTATCCGAGGGATTGGTGACACCGAGGCACAAGCTGGCGCTGCACGTCGGCTCGCCGATGCCGAGCGTGTCGCTCGCGAGTTGCTTGGTCGCGCCCGACGCGATGTTCACGCTCTCAATGGTCGGCAATCCGGTACCCGACTGGTAGATGATCGACTTTCCGTCGGGGGACCAGATTGGCGAGAATGCACCACCCGCCTCGTGGCTCACCTGCGTTGCGCTCCCTCCTGCCGCCGCGACGACGAACACTTGGGATGTTCCCGTGCGTGTCGACGTGAACGCGAGCTGCGAGCCATCCTGACTCCACGCCGGCGACTGTTCAGGCACGGTTGCATCTGTTCCGGTGGCGAGCGCCGTTGCCGTCGGGAAACCGGTGTCCGACAGCGCCGGCGCGGGCACGATCCACACGCGTGGTGGTCCGGTGCGGTTGCTCGCGAACGCGATAAGACGACCGTCCGGACTCAACGCCGGCTCGTAGTCACTCGCGCTGCTTTTGGTCACGCGGTGTTGTACGACGCCGAGTGTGTCCGCGATGTAGATCTCCTGATTTCCGTCCCGATCGGATGTGAACACGAGCAGCGCTGCGGCGCTCCGCGGATCCGTGTCGTTGCCCGCGTCAATGGTGATTTGGATCGAGCTGTCGTTGCGAAAGAGATAGAGCTGCGATGGCCCCGTCGCATCCGACACGTATACGAAGGTCGGTACGGTGCGAACGGTGGGAGCCGTGGACGAGCTCGAGCACGCAGCGAGTGCCGCGGTGCACAGAATGGACAGAGCGCAGGCTGCTCGCACTGCGTACCTCACCCCGATATCGGTTCGATGAGTTGCTCGGCGACCAGATCGCCGAGCAACTGATTGACTGCTCGCGTCGCTTCTGGTTTCTCCACGTCGAACTCTCGCACCAGCGCGTCGACGATTTCGTCGTCTGTCGCCTGTTGCTCGAGCAACGACCAGATTCTGGACCCTGTCTCGTTGAGCGAGAAGTAGCGTTTCGTATACAGGTGGAGCAGCACGGCTCCGTCGCTGAGCGACGCGGACAGCGCGTCAGGCACAATGCGGTATCGTGTCATGTCGCCACCGACAGAATCGTGGCGTGCACTGCGTTCAATTGGGCCGATGTATGGACGAGCCTGAAGCAGGGAACGCACTCGATCAGGTGACGCAGCAGAGCGAGATGGGACCGCGCGTGATCGTCGGTCAGGAGCAAGAACGTAGACTGACGAACAAGCATCGCGAGCGCTGCCGTCGGCGGAAGCGGCGAGAGCGCATCGCGCTCGCCTCGCTCCAGGACTACCACGCCGCCAATCGTCGCACGCTTCGCGAACGCCGCGTTCACGTCGACCCGATGCCGGTCGTCCTGCCAATCGACTCGCGACTCCTGCTGACTCAACTCTGGAAACCACGCCTCGAGCTCGATGCTCACGCGCAGTGGTTCGCGCCATCCATGCACGGTGACGCCCCGCGGTCCGCGCTCGAGCACGACGCCATCGTCGCCTAACACGGGCCATCCGCCGCGCGCCAATGCATACGTGAGCGTCGACTTTCCGCAGCCGCTCTCTCCCGTCAGCAGCCACGCGCGTCCATCGGGTGCCACGACGCCTGCCGCGTGAACGTAGTATCGCGCGCGCTCGCGGAGCTTGAGCATTGCGCCCACACGGGCCAGCAATTGTCGAGTTGGGCGGGGTGCCGCCGCGTAGCCCGGTCCGCGAACCAGTCTGCCATGCGCGAGTTGCAGCTCTGCCCGATCCTCGGTGTCCACCATGTGCGACGAGGAACCGGCAGTAACACCGTCCACCAAGCCGAAACGCCAGTGCGTCTCACCGTGGGTACTGGACGCACGAACGGGGACGCCGGTGTGTCGTGCGCCCCCGTTTTGTAATTCGCTTCCGGACATCGAGCGTGAGTCTTTCGGGATCAATGCCGCGGCGGACTCGCCGAGCTTGGCTGCACCGAAGTGCCGGCCGGTGCGATGTCAGGGCCTGGGCTTGGGGCGCCACAGCCAGCGGGACCGCACGAGATCCCCCCCTGGAGGATAAGACTGGTCACGCCCAACACATTCTGCGTGAGCACAGTCATCGACGCATGCCGCGTGAGCGCAGGTGCGACCCAGGCGCGCCGTTGGTGTCGCGTCGTATCAGGCTCGATTCGCGGAGGTGTCATCATCGATAGGTGAGCGGAGACATGCGGCTTCATCATCGAGACGTGCCACTGGGCGCACTCAAGTATCGCCCAGTGGCCGCTCAAGTCAACTTCGCTCTCGTCCAGTTACGGCTGCGTCGCGCCAATGCCGTAAGTGTTGACGCTCCACGCCGAGTTGTGGTTTCCAGATATGCTGCCATCGCCGAAGAACTCGGCAGGTCCGGTGGTGAATGTGGCGACCGAATCCTGTGCTACCGTTGGCAGCTGGCTGTAAAGCAGGCCGAGGCGCCGCACGCCGTCCACTTCGAGCGTCACGCTATCGGCGCCGAACTTCCGCAAGCGATAGTTGTGTGAGCTCGTCGCGGTCACGTTCGTGCTGTCGACGAAATTCGCCTGCGCCAAGCCGTGCCCGAAGAGATTCTTCGCTAGGAACGCGTACTTCACGAAACCCACTCGGTTGGCGGTCATGCCAATCGCCGCCATCCGCGTTCCATCGAGGAATCCGAACACCGTCTCCGGCTTCGTCTGTCCACTGCTCACCGCCAGGTGCGCCTCGAAATACGCTGGAGTCGAAGCGGCGAGCGAGTCGCGCCGGAACAAGTAGTAGTCCTTCGCGTTCTGCAGCTCCAACGAATCAACACCCTGCGCCTTCGACCACGCCTCTGTGGCCGAGCCAAACGCCGACATGTTGCCTTTACGCCAGATCGGCTTCGCATTCAGATCTGGAGCCGAGTCCGTCGGAGCATTGTAGAACACGCTCCAGTTGGTCTGCGCCGGAGCGGGCCAGTCTGCACCCACGATCAGGAAGAACGTGAAGTTCGTGACCTGCTTGGGCGACGTGAACCGGATGGTGCGACGCGCGCTCACGGTATCCGCTCCGGCCACCGGTTGCTTCGCGGCCAAGCGCTCGCGCCAGTACAAGTATCGCTGGTTAGGCGCGGTGAACGTGCCGGTGCCGTCGTACGCCACGACTGACATCGCGCAGGTGCCCGGGCAATTGGTCGCTGTCTGCGTCACCGTTGGGCCGCCGATCACGGCCAGGAAAATGCCGGTCGTATCACTCGGCGTCGCACCCGCTTGGTTGCTGCCTATCGGGTACGGCAAGAGATTCCTCACACCGAACAGCATCGTCCACGTCTTGGTGTTACCCTGGGTCGTTACCGTGGCGGCCGCCGCATACACGCGCACGTTCACGTTTTGCGTGCCGTAGATCGACCCGTCGATGCCGGGCGCCAGATCACTCGAGGTGCCCTGCAGCGGCGTCACGGTGACGTTGCCTGCCCCGTCAACAGATGCCATCACGACACCAAGACCCTGCGACGGTAACACGGCCGGAGGCTGCCGCATCACACCGGTGCCGGTGATGCCCGCAGAACGATCGCTACAACCAACGACAGTCGCGAGCGCAACGACTGCGCTCGCAACGCGAATTACCGATAAGTGGAAACCAAGGCGCCGAGACATCGTCTTCCCCCGAGCGCCATCAGCGGCGCTCTCTGCAAGGTGCTCCTCGGCGGATCATCCCGCCGCGGAAGCAAAGGTTTGACTCCGTGACGAAGCCGTGCTCCGACAGCCAGCCAGCTTCGCCCTGCTTGTCACATTAGACGAGTCTAACCTGGCGTGCGTCACAGGCCGCTAAAAAAGCGCCGGCGCCGGTACATTATTCGCCCAACCGGCGAATTTTTCAAGAGTTGCGAGCTGTTATCTCAAGCTGAGACTGCAATCGGCTCGCCCCGATTCCACATTAAAACCCCTCGCGTGCGGCACCCTCGGTCCCGAATCAAACCCGTTAGTCCAGACAGCGACCGCACCGGCGTGCGCGCCCGCCGCACCACAAGCACCGGAGACCCCAACGTCGCTGTCAGGCTCAATGCCCCGGCGCCCGACATCGGAGCACTCAAGAGCACACAGTCATACCGCCGGCGGACGTGCTCGAGGAGCTGCGTCACATCCGCCGTCATCGAATCCAGTGCCTCGTGTGCGCCGAACGCACCGCTCGGCATCACGTCCAACGTTCGATCGCGGTCAACGACCACGCTGCGCACGGCAGCCGCCCACTCGACTCGTCCCGCGAGCACATCGACCAATCCTGGCGTTCCGCGCACGCGCGTGACCGACGACAACGATTGCCGCTCGACATCCGTGTCGATGACCAACACGTCGCGCACCTGTCTTGCGGCGACGGCGCCGAGGTTTGCCGACACGACGGCGGTGGTGAGTGCATCGTCGCCCACGATCGACAGCAACGGCAGGTTGTCCGCACGATCCGCCAACTGCGCGAACAACAGGCGGTACGCTTCCGAGTAGAGTTCGACTAACGGAGGCATTTCCTGGTCGGCGAGGCGGCGACGCACCGGTGCCGCCGGCGCCTCCCCGATCGACGCCAGCACCCGAACACCAGCGATCGACTCGGCCTCGTCTTCATCGGACACGCGCGGATCACGCACCTCGAGCGCGAGGCCGACGGCGAAGCCGACTACGAGACCGAGCGCGCCGGCGCCGGCCAGCATCGCGGGCACCGATGCGCCAATCGCGTCGGCCGATTTCGCGCGCGCCTCGCTCGCATCCATATCGCGCTCCACGTCGCGCGCCCGCAGGAGCCATCGGTGCGCCGACGCCAGTGCCGCGATGGCCGAGTCGCGCGTGCGCTCGAGGCTCATCGTTTCCACGACCGGAACCGGCGTCGGGGCCGGATCCAATCGTGCCGATTCCGCGAGCAACGCCGTCCGTTTGAAATCGGTGCGCACCGCGGTGTCACTCGCGGTCGATGCTTGCCGGTTGGTCTGCCGCGCAACGAGCAGCGCCGAATCCGTCGTTCGAATCACGGATCCAGCCATACCGATGTGACGCAGGATGGCGACCGTGTCCGGTCGCATTCGCGCAGGAGGCAATGCGGCTCGCACGGCGCGCCGCTCTTGCAACGGGGCCAGCACCGCGGCGACCAGCACGGCTACGAACACCGTCAAGCCGACGGCGCTCACGAGGAGTGGACGCCGGTACACGTTGCGCGCGCGCCGTCGAATCCAACCCGGCGCGTGCGCGGCCGTCACGAGCGGGGTGGCCGCCGTCGCCGGACCCTCGACTTCGGCGGCGCGCTGCGCCGTCACCTGCGTGTCTGCTGTTGCCGCCACGTCTTCCGACTCGGACATCGCTCCCCGTTGAGCCTCGACCCTTGATGGACGCCCACAGGGTCGACGCCGTCAGCGCTGCGTTACGGTTCGCCGAATGGGTCGCCCGGCGGCGCATCCATCGCTTTCGTGGGTGCCGGAAGCTCACGACGATCGACCCACCTGCCGAAATCCGCCGCGATCGCGGTCCAGTGCGCGCGCTCGCCGAACGAGCTCGCAGCGCGCGCGTGTCGTGCAGCGACTGTCCGAAGATTCGAGACCTCGAGCTCCGCGATGGCCCGGACTTGCTGGGCCGCGTTGCTATCGGATGCGAGTGTGAGAAGCCGGTTGGCGACCGCGCGCTGCGTGACGCGCTGCAGGGCCGCCAACTTGGGCGACGACGGTGTGCGCGCATTCCACGTCGCCGCGATGAGCGAGTCGATCACTTCCTCGAGCGTGATTGGATTCGGCTCTTCCGTGGCGAATCGAACCACTCGCGCCGCGCGCTCGCGCTCGAGGATGGCATTCACGATCATCTGGGCCAGGGTCCGTGCAGCGCCAAACTCATCGAACGCCGGGCGCGTGCGGCTGCCGAACAACTCGCCCGACGTCTCGTACGAGAACGGGCGCGGACCCATCAAGCTCAGGACCGTGTCGGGAATCGCCAACTCCGCCGGTTCGAGTGCGCCTAACAACTGATGCAGCGCGGCACGCTGGTCCGCCGCGGGCAAGGGACGCGTCTCCTGCTGCCCATCGCCGCTCACCGCGTTGGCGTACTCCATCCCACCGATCGTCTTGGCTAACGAATTGAGCGCGAACCGATGGAGGAAGTACACGGGCACGAAGCGCTCTTGCAGCAGCGCCACGGGTTCCGCTGCGCGAATGTTGCGCAGACCGAACTTGGCGATCGCCGCGCGACGCACGGCCATCTGATCGCGCAAGAAACCGGCGGCCGACGCCTGGTCATCCCACAAGTTGGTTCGCGGATCGGATGCGAAGTCCGGCCGCGCATCGGCGTCCGACAAGAACAGATATCCCTTGCGCAGACCATCGGCCACGATCGCGTGCAGCGAATCCGCCTCGCTTGCGCGGGGGAAGATACCGTATCCCCAATGGATGGCCCACACGTCGTACGCGCCCGGGCCGGACGCATACGCCTGGCTGATGTCGATGCTTCCGTCAGGCGCGAGACGCACGCGAGGCGGCGGATAATCCATCACCGATCCGTGATCGTACGTCGATGCGATGTAGTTGTGCGCGAGGCCTAACGTGTGACCCACTTCGTGCGCGGCCTTCTGTCGCACGCGCGCGAGCACGAACGCGGTGTCCGCCGCCGATGACGCGGCACCCATGAGCCCCGCGTACAGATTGTAGTCCGTGCGCTCTCGATGTGAATCGAGGCGCGCCATGCCCTTGATGATTTCGCCGGTGCGGGGATCGCCGAGCGATCCTCCAATGGACCAACCGCGCTCGTTGCGATTCTCCCACTGGACCACGTTGAATCGCGCGTCCATCGGGTCGGCGCCTTCAGGAAGATCCTCGACGCGGAAGGCGCCTTTGAGGCCCGCCTCATCGAACGCCGTGACCCACCAGCTCACGCCTTGTTTGACCGCGGTGCGAATCGGTTCTGGGATTCCGCGGTCGACGTAGTACACGATCGGATTCTTGATCGGGCTCGTCGGATCGTCCGGCCTAACGCGTTCCAATCGATGCCGGCCGATCCACCGCTGCTCGAGCGATCCTTGAATCGGTTGGCCGTAGTCCTTGAACGTCACGCCGAAGTACCCGATACGGGGATCGAGTGCGCGAGGCTCGTACGCGCTGTCGGGCAGCGGCAGGAACGACAAGTGCTGACGCAGCGTGATCGCGGCGGGGTCGGGAACGATCTCCGAAACGATGTCACCCGGCCTCCCGTTCGCGAGCGCGAACGTCAACGATGCGTCGATCTCCGTGTTTTCCGGAAACGCCTTCGTGTATGGCGCGAAGATGGTGGAGCGATCGCGCGACAGCGCGTACGAGCCCTGCTTGTTCTCGTCCAGCGTCTCGGCGACGTGGGCCCAGTCGCGAAAGACCATGTCGCTCGCGTCGACGAGCACGCGGCCGCCGGGTTCCTCCTCGATCACCGGCAGCGCAGCCACCGTGCTTGGCGGAAACGATTCGTGCACGGTGCGCACGTGGTCCTGGTTAGGCAGCGAGCTGCGATAGTTCCAGTTCTCGAGCACCAACAGCACGCGCGTCCCGGCGCGATCGAATCGCGCCACGAAGGCGCTTACGTCGGCGCCGCGATCGAGTCCGATCGGATTCGATCCCAAGCCGGTCGCGAGAGTCACGAAGAGCAGGGCGCGCATCGAGTCGCGCGGAATTTCGAGCAACACGCGCTGGCGCTTGACATCGACGTCGAGCGGAAGAAATCCGTCCCAGTGTTGCATTCCGCTCTGCGGATTGGCGCTCGCCGATGTGACGGTGTCACGAGGCATCGTCGCCTGTGAGGCAGGCTGCACCGCGGAGACGTGAGACTGCTGGCTTGCGCACGCGACAGTGGACAAGCACACAGCAACGCCGGCCAGGATTCGCTTCATACGCGAGGGAGCGGAGGGAGTGAAAGGGAGGACGTGCGTGACGCGTCGAGAAACTCGAGGGGAGAAGCTAACGGGGGCGAGGGTGACTAGCACCCTCGCCCCCGCATTGTGGTGGCGCCTCGAACTGAACGGCGCCTTACTGCACCGTAACCGATCCCTTCATGCCCAGTGCAAGGTGGGGCACGCAGTGGAACGGATAGGTTCCCTTCGGAACCTTCGCGAAGGAAATGGTTTCGCTGTCACCGGCATTCATGAGAAAATTGCTCTGCAGCGGTGCCATCTGGTTCGGCATGTTTGCCGTCAGTTGGCCTGTCGCTCCAGCAGGAATCGTCGTCGAGTCGAAGGCGACATTGTGCGGGCCGCCCGACTCCATCGTGAACTTGATGCCGTCGCCTTCCTTGATTGTGAGCGTCGCGGGCTCATACCGATAGCCCTTGGCGTCGCCCACCATCTTCACATCCCATGTCTTACCGGTGATCGGCGCTGCGGCTGCCGACGTTGCCGCCGCTCCGCCTGCGCTGGGAGCTGCGGCCGGTGCCGCGGCGCTCTCACTCGCTGCCGGCGCGCTAGCCGCCGTGGTATCCGAGGTCGACGCCGCGTTCTTCGAGCCGCCGCCACACGCGCCAAGGACGAATGCGCCGGTGATCAGCGCCGCCTGTCCGATGAACCGCATTGCTTGAGGCCTCCAGTGCCGAGCTGTTGCAAGAGTTGCTTGGTAGTGCTTCGGGTCCCATGACACGAAGCATTGTGAACTTATTCACATGGATTCCGAAAGGCAAACCACACCGCAGTGGTCGCGCATTGCGCGTGCCATGTTCCGTGACACACAACCAGCAGACCCTATACGACAGACGGGAGCGCCGCAACGCGACGCTCCCGCCCGTAAGGCAAACCCTCGTCGATTCATTCGGAACTACTTGACGTTTACTACGCCCGTCATGCCAGGGTGAATCGAACAGTGGTAATTGAATGTCCCTGCCGTGCTGAACGTCCGGCTGATCTGCGTATCGTGTGAGACTGCGATATCGGCAGGCGTCCCTGGCGGGGTCGGCGTATTGAACGTTACAGTGTGCGCCAGCGATTGGAAAACCCATGTCACGGATCCGCCGACCTTAATGGTGACGCTCGACGGCTGGACTTGCTGGCCTGCCGTCATGGTTACCGTGTCGGTCGTGGCGATATCCGCCACCTTCACCGTTCCCGATCCATTCTTCGTCACGCCGCCTGAAGTGAGCGAGGCCGAGATCGTCACCGGTCCGCCAAGCGCAACGGAGGTGACGAGACCGCTCGAGTTAACCGTCGCGATCGTTTCGTCGCTCGATGACCAGGTTACTGCTCCCAGGCCGGACATCGGGTGACCGTTTTGGTCGAGCGGCGTTGCGGACATCTGGGTCTGCGTGCCGGGCGCACCGAAAATGGTTTGCGAATCCGGCTGAACCTGGAGGCTTGTGAAGACCGGCGGTGGAGGCGGAGTGACGCCACCGCCGCCGCCACCGCAACCGGCAACTACGACGGAGGCGAGAATGAAGACCATGGACGCGCGCATAGATCCCCCGGGGGCCTGCGAGTGAAGAAAGAAACGGAACAGTCAGCTCGTACGGTTCAACGTTGAACAACCTTCGGAGCCGACACCCCTGCAGCTCCAAGTACTCGTCGCCTTACTGTTGCTTCTGCGTTAGCAGCGAGCGCATGGCGTCGCTGTCCCCGCGTTCCATTCCGACCTCGGCCGCGAGGCTGACGTCGTCGCGGAAGATGCTCGCCACGGCGAGTGTCTTGCCCTTGCTCTGGTAGGCGATGGCACAGTCGCGCTTCTCGATTGATCCCTGCACCTCGATGCGATCCCACCCCGACGCGTGACCGACGTAATTGATCGAGACGTCGTAGTGGGCGCTCCAGAAAAACGGCGTCGACCGAAAAGGTTCCCGCGCCCCGAGCAGATTCCGCGCGGCCGCCTGACCCTGCCGCTCGGCAACGACCCAGTGCTCGACACGGATACGCTCGCCGGTCCAGGCGTCGGGCCACCGCGCGATGTCCCCGGCCGCGAAAACGCCCGCGGCGTTGGTCTCGAGCATGTCGTCCACGGCGACCCCGCGATCCATGGCCAGGCCCGCAGCCTCGGCGAGCGCAACGTTAGGCCGGACGCCGATGCCAGCCACGATCAGCTCGCCGGCTAAGGACTGTCCGTCGTCCAGGACGACGCCGTCCGCGGTCACCGACGCGACAGTGTGCTGAAGGTGGAACACCACGCCGTGCTCCTCGTGCAGCGCCTTGATGAACTTGCCTAACTCTGGACCGAGGACCTTCTCGAACGGGAGGGCTTCGGGCGCGACCACGTGGACATCCAACCCGCGCGCGCGCAGCGATGCGGCCACCTCGAGTCCGATGAAGCTGGCACCGATCACAATCGCGCGCTTCGCCCCCGCGGCCGACGCGATGATGGCCCTGCTGTCGCCGAGCGAACGGAGGTAGTGCACACGCGGCGAATCGGAACCCGGCACGCGGAGTTGGATCGGGCTCGCTCCGGTCGAGAGCAGCACGCGGTCGAAGCGATGCTCGGCGCCCCCCTCGAGCGTCACGCGCTTGTTTTTCGCGTCGAGCGACGCGACGTGGCCGCGCACGATGTCGATGCCGTTCGCTGCATCGAATCCGGGCGGCCGAAGGGGAATCCATTCCTCCGGCGCGCTGCCGGCCAGAAAGTCCTTCGAGAGATTCGGGCGATCGTATGGCGAGTCGGCGTCGGCGTCGATCACCGTGATGCGGCCGTTGTACCCTTCCCGCCGCAGCATTTCGGCAGCGGCGTTGCCCGCCGCGCCACCGCCGATGATCCCGATGCCTCCAGGCTGTTGGCCGCTGCGTGGAGATGGGTTGGGCGTCGGCGCCAACGGCTCACGCTCGACCTTTTCGGTCACGTACGCCTTCCCGCCGCGCACCTCGACTCGCCAACATGCCACCGGGTTCAGCGCCGGCGCACGCAATGCCTCGCCCGTGCGCAGGTCGAAGCACGCGTGGTGCCACGGACAATGCACGTGGTCGCCCTCGAGCAGCCCTTCCGCGAGCGGCCCACTGTAGTGTGAGCACACGGCGCCCATCGCCAGCACTTCGTCGCCGCGGCGCACGATCAGCACCGCTTCGCCGTTGGCGTGACCGAGCAGCATCACGCCATCGGCGAGAGTGGTGAGAGAAATGCCTAACGTTAGATCGGGTCCAGCCAGCTGCTGCTCGCTGCTCATCGCTATGGCTCCGTGACGTGTGGTCGCAGAGTTACAGGTACCATGGCGGCACTTCAAGGCGCGGAGTCGCGAGCATCGTGATTACTGCCCGATCTTCGCTTGCAGATTCTTCGCCGCAGCCAGGTGTCCCTCGAACGCCGGGACGACCTTCTGCACGAATGCCTTGAGCTCGGCGTTCTGAATGGCGGGCAGGAGCGTGTTGTTGATGGCGTCGATCACCTGCTGGTGGAACGCGACCTCGTGCGCGAGATACGCCTTGTCGAAATCGGCGCCGTGCTTCGACTTCAGATCCTTGAGCGCTGCCGCAGCGGCCTCGGCGCCCTGATCGGGCTTCGGCGCGGTCGGCTTCACACCGAGCTTCTTCGCCAGGTCGCGGCCTTGCTGACGGACCGCCTTGTGGTCGCGCGCAAACTGCTTGCCCAAATCGCGGACATCCTTACTGCTGCCCTGCTTCGCGGCGAGGCCGCTTGTCTCGATGTCCGCCGTATTCGCTTCGTCGAAGATCGCGACGATGGTGGCGTCATCGAGTGCCACCCGACTCACTGTGGCCGGCGTGGCCGTCGGCCGATGCGGTTTCGGCGCGTGCGTGACCGGCATCGCGAACGCGGATGCGAGCCCAACGACCGCGGCGATGGATACCATCTTCAGCATGACATCCTCCTCTTCGTGCTGGATTGTGATCCCCGGGCTAGTCATCCCGGGACAGTTCGTGCGAAGAAGATGGTCTGCGTTATGACAATTTGTCAATGAAATCGTGTAGATATTGTGTTTTATTGTGCCGGCTGTTATCCTTTGCGATACGACAAGGACCGCGACTATGAATAGCGTAACTCGTTGGAACCGAAAATTTTACGCCAGCACACGCGGGCGTATCGTCGGGCTCCTCAGACGGGCGGCGCTCACGGTGGACCAGATCGCTCGCGATCTACATCTCACCGATAACGCCGTTCGAGCCCATCTCGCGTCCCTCGAGCGTGACGGGCTGGTCGAGCAGGACGCGCCCAAGCGAGGCTCCGTCGGAAAGCCGGCGCACACGTATCGCGCGACGGACGAAACGAATCAGCTGTTGTCGCGCGCGTACGTGTTGGTGTTCGCGCGTCTGATCGACGTGCTCTCAGAGCGCATGAGCCCGACGGAACTCCAGAATCTGATGCAGACGGTGGGGAAGAGACTCGCTGAGGACAAGACGCGAACGAGCGGAACGCGTCGCGAACGGGTCGAGCGCGCTGCCACGCTCCTCGACGAGCTCGGCGGCGCGACGTCCGTCGAAGAGAACGACGGCGTTCTGCGCATTCGAGGCTACGGCTGTCCGCTCGGCGCCGCCGTGCGCGGTCATCCCGAAGTCTGTGGCTCGGTGGAGATGTTGCTCAGCGAAGCGGTGGGCGCGCCGGTGCGCGAATGCTGTGAGCACGGCGAGCGTCCGCAGTGCTGCTTCGAGGTGGCAGTGGACTGAATCGACAACCGTGCGCTAACCGAAGAGGCACATTTCCCGGCGGCCCGCCCTCAATCGATGGGCGGGCCGCTCGTTTTCCATCTGACGTGAGAGACCCTGCCTCGCGCCACGGTGCGCGGTAGTTTCCGAGGGTCGCGTCGCGGCAGATTCGACTAACGACTGTCACGACGCCAATTCGGCTCGCGCCCGAGGGAACTTCCGTTGATCGTCATTCCGGCCCTTAACCTCCGCGATGGGGAGTCCGTCCAGCTCGCGGACGCCATTGATGTCGCGCGGTCGTGGGCCGCGATGGGATTCGAGCGTCTTCACGTCACCGATCTGGATGCAGCGTCAGGCCGCGGCGACAATGCGGCGCTCATCGCTTCGTTGTTGCACAGCATCGATGCCGAGATTCAGGTGGGCGGCGATGTCCACACCATCGATGAGGTCGATCGTCTTCTCCAGGCGGGGGCCGACCGCGTGGTAGTTGGTGCGCGCGCGATCGAGGAGGCGAATTGGCTGGGAGAGGTGGCCGATCAGTTTCCGGGTCATGTCGCGGTGGCGGCACTCGTGCGGGATCGTCACGTGGCGATGCGCGACCGGCGCACGACATCGCGCGACGTGCTGAGCATGGTCGAGGATTGGAACGAGTTACCGCTCGCCGCGGTGATCGTGACTGTGGCGCAGCGTGGCCGCCAGATGCGCGGGACGGACCTGTTCCTCATGGAAGATCTGACGGAGCAGTCGGAGAATCCTGTGATCGCGGCGGGCGGCATCACGACGCTTTCAGAGCTGCGTGATCTCGAGGAACGCGGAGTCTCGGCCGCGATCGTGGGGTGGGCGCTCACGACGGGCGGGCTCGACGCACGAGTTCTGGCCGACCAGTTCTCGCAGCAATGACGATGCGCCCGCGCGGCGCTTCCTTCATACGTTAGGCAAGACACCGACCACGCGCGACGCGCGCGGAGCGACCATGTTCGATCTTTCCCAACTCGACTTCTCGCACGACGCCGGCTTCGTCACGGTCGTCGCGCAGGACGCGAAGACCGGCGACGTGTTGATGGTGGCCCGCGCGGACCGCGAGTCGATCGTTCAGACGTTGGCGACGGGCGACCTCCAATGTCACACCAGGCTCAGTGGGCGGTGGCGGCCGAACACCGGCAACCGCCAGCGTGTGGTGTCGCTCGAGTGCGATTGCGATGGCGACACGCTGTTGGCGCGTGTGTCGCCCGCCGGTCCCGTGTGTCACACCGGAGCATCGTCGTGCTTCACACATCCGGAGAGCAGTGAGATCGATGCGCCGGTCGAGCGCCGCGCGCCCGACGGCGTTGCCGTGCGCGCCCGGCTCCGCGAGTTAGGCGAAGAGGCGGCGCATGCCATCACGACCTGCGCGACCCAGGACCTGGCTATGGCCAGCGAGGAAGTCGCGAGTCTCGTGCATCGCGCGCTGGTTGCGCTGTGTGCCGCCGGTGGAACGTTGTCCGACGTGCAGCGGTTGCTCGGCCAGCGCACGGCACCCGTAACGGGGTCGATGCTGAACCGCGCATAGACGGCTCGAACGCGACGAGACTGGCAATCCATCTCTCCCGCTGATTTCTTGATTCTCACGATGACCCACGCCGCCACCATGTACGCCGACGCCGCTGGCCGCCTGGCTTCGTGCCTGGGGCCTGCGCGCATCCGGCCCGGCGTGGCGCTTGCGCCTTTCACGACCTTCAAGATCGGTGGGCCCGCCGATCTTTTCGTCGAGGTTCAGAGCGCCGATGAGTTGGCGACGGCCGTTAGCACTGCGCGGGAGGCCGGCATTCCATGGTTCGTGCTCGGACTCGGCGCCAACATTTTGATCGGCGACCGCGGATTCCGCGGACTCATCATCCGGAATGTGGCTTCGCACGCTCGATGGTTCGACGACGGCCGCGTGTGCGCCGAGAGCGGCACGATCATGCGGGATTTGATCATGGAAGCCGTGCGGCGCGGCTGGTCGGGTCTCGAACACTATGTCGGGATTCCGAGCTCGTTAGGCGGCGCGGTGTGGCAGAACCTCCACTTCCTGTCGCCGGCGCCCGAACGGTCGCGCACGATGTTCATCGCCGAGGTGTTCGACTCGTGCGAGATTCTCGCCGAAGATGGATCCCGCCGTTCCGTCGACGCATCGTACGTTCAGTTCGGATACGACGACACGGTCTTTCATCATCGCCGCGACATCGTGCTCACGGCGACACTGAAATTGTCGCCTGGCGATCCCGCGACGATGCGCCGCGTCATGGAAGAGAATCTCAGCTGGCGCGGCGCGCGTCACCCGTGGCTCGACTGGTTCCCCAGCGCCGGATCGATCTTCAAGAAAATCGAAGGCGTCGGCGCCGGACGCCTCATCGATCAGTGCGGACTCAAAGGGTTTCGCCACGGCGATGCGCAGATCTCGACGATCCACGCCAATATCATCGTCAACGTTGGCCACGCGACTGCCGCGGACGTACGCGCGGTGATCGCTACCGCGCAGCAACGCGTGCAGGAAAAGTTCGGCTACCACCTCGAGCCGGAGATCGGCTTTATCGGCGAGTTCTGAGCGGCACGCTACTCGTCGTTAGCGATTCCCTCCCATCTGCCGACCGCGGCATCCAGCTCGCGCTTTGCCGAATCGAGCTCCGCGCTCAACTCCCGAGCGCGCTCGATTCCCGATGGAGAATCGTAGAGCGCGGGATCCTCGAGCAACGTGGTAAGCGAAGCCACGCGCGCATCGATGCGCATGACGTCCGCCTCGGCGGCTTCGAGGGCTCGACGCGCCGCGCGACTGGTGCGTTCTTCGACCCGACGCTGTTCTCTCGCAGCAGACTCCCTGCGCTCCTCGCGTGTCGCACGGCTCGCTTCCGTTTTCGCGCTCGCGGCCGTTCGGTTTCTCTCCTTCACCCACTGCTCCCAGTCGGCGAACCCTCCATCGAAGTCGCTGATGTGCCGGTTCTCGAGCGACCATACACGCGTGGCGAGGCTTCGCAGGAGCGCTCGGTCGTGGCTCACGAGGACGATCGTGCCGTCGTAGGCCGATAGCGCGTCCTCGAGCGCTTCGATCGACTCGACGTCCAGATGATTCGTTGGCTCGTCGAGCAAGATCAGATTCGCGTGCGCGAGCATCAGCATCGCAAGTGCCAATCTCGCGCGTTCGCCGCCCGACAACGTGTCGGTGCTTCGCTGCACGGTGTCACCGGTGAATCCGAAGCGCGCGAGATGGCTGAGGGTCGCCCCGCGGCCCCAATGCGGTCTGAGTGTGGCGATGACATCGAGGAGCGATCGCCCGGCCGGCACCTGCGTGAGCTCCTGCCGGTAGTACGCCGCCGCAATCGATCCGCCTAACCGAATCGTTCCGCCCTCGAGCTCGAGCTCGTCGAGCGCGGCGCGCAAGAGCGACGACTTGCCGGCGCCGTTTGCGCCCACGAGGCCGATCACATCGCCGCGACGCACCGTCGCCGAGAAATCCTCGATGAGTGTGCGGCCGCCCTGCGCGACGCGTGCGCGGTCCGCTACCAACACTTGATCGCCGCCCCGCTCCGCGGCCAACAGGCGAAACGCCATCACGTCTTCCTCGCTCGGGGGCGGACTCAATCTGGGCATGCGCTCCAAGCGCGTGCGCCGTCCCTTCGCTTGGCGACTGTTCTGACCCGCGATGTTCCGGCGGATATAGTCCTCTTCGCCGGCGATCACGCGTTGCTGCTGCGAGTACGCGCGCTGCTGCGTGAGTCGGCGCTCGTCGCGCTGTCGCACGAACGCGCGATAGTTCCCGGTATACGAGAACGCGCGTCCATCCTCCAGATGCAGCACGTGGTCGACCACGCCATCGAGAAACGCGCGATCGTGGCTGATGACCAGCACCGTTTCGCCGGCGTCGCGAAGATACGCCTCCAGCCACGACGAGGTCTCGAGGTCGAGGTGATTCGTCGGCTCGTCGAGGAGAAGGACGTCGGCCGGCGTCACCAGTTGACGGGCCAACGCAACGCGCCCGCGCTCTCCGCCGCTCAACGTGTCGATCGACTGCGCGCGCGCATGCTCCGGATCGAAGCCCAGTCCGTGCAGCACGGCGTCGACGCGCGACGAATACGTGTATCCGCCCTCGTGCTCGAACCGCTCGAGGTCGTGCGCGTAGGCGTCCAGATCCTCCGCGGTCACGCGATCGCCTAACGAGCCGATGCGCTCGGCGTGTGCGCCTAACGAATGCTCGAGCGCGATGAGCGACTCGAACGGCGCGGCCGCGGCGTCCCACACCGTGCGGGCGTCGCCGAAATCGCGGAGCTGCTCGAGCAGCGCCAGGCGCAGACCGCTCGTCCGGCTCACGGCACCCGTCGACGGTTCCATGCTTCCCATGATGAGCCGGAACAAGCTCGTCTTGCCCGACCCGTTGCGGCCGATGATGCCCCAGCGTTCGCCGGCGCCCACGGTGAAGGTCACGTCCGTGAGCAGCGGCTCCGCCCCGAACGTGATGCCGACTTGGGCCATCGATAGCTGCGTCATGCCGTGCGGGACGTATGGTCGATTACGAGGCGGCGATCCACGACGCCCATTCGGATTCCGCGAGACCAACCGTCAGCTGTTGCTGGCACCGAACGAGCGGCGTTCGCAACAACAGCGGCTCGTCGACCAACAGCGCCAACCACCGCTCGTCGGAGAACCGCGCCGCGCGGAGCCCGAGATCCGCGTAGCGTCGCGACTCGACGTCGACCAACGCCGACACGCCAAATCGTTGCACGAACCGCATGAGTTCCCCGCGCGCCGCAGGCCGTTCCGCGAGATCGACGAAATGCGCGCGAATGCGGCGCTCCGAAAAGAATCGTTGCGCCTTTCGCGTGTCCGCGCACTTGCGCGTGCCGAAGATCTGGACTTCCATGCCTGGCCGTCGGGGAGCGAGAATATGTGCGTGCACGGAATCTATATGGTCGACACCTCGCGCTCAGCCGCGTGAGCACTCCACTCCAATACCGCGCCGCGTGGTGGGTGCCGGGAGCCCATCTCCGGACGCTGTGGGGCAAGATGATCCGCTTGCGACGACACGTGGATACACGACGCGAGCGATGGGACACGCCAGATGGCGACTTCGTCGACATCGATCGACTCGATGCGCGCGACGGACAGCCACGCTTGGTCATCCTTCACGGTCTCGAGGGCTCGTCGAATTCACACTACGCGCGCGGGCTGCTCGCCGCGGCGCGTGCTCGAGGCTGGGCGGCGGACGTCCTGGTGTTCCGATCCTGCGGCGGCGAGCCCAACCGACTCTTGCGCTCGTATCATTCGGGCGAAACCGGCGACATCGATTTCGTGATCCGCACGTTGATCGCGGCGCGACCGCATCAACCGATCGTCCTAACGGGCGTCTCGCTCGGCGGCAACGTTGTGCTCAAGTGGCTGGGCGAGCAGGGCGACTGCGTGCCGGCTCAGGTCGTCGCGGCTGTCGCTGTTTCAGTGCCGTTCGATCTCGCCCGCGGGTCGATGCACCTGCAACGCGGATTCTCCAGGCTCTACGAGTCGTACTTCCTGCGCAGCCTGCGCAAGAAGGCGTTAGGCAAGGCCGCTCGCTTTCCCGGTCACCTCGACCCCGTCGCCATCGCGCGTGCGAGGACGCTCTGG
>DASVAC010000139.1:0-12147 GCA_036376535.1 Gemmatimonadaceae bacterium
GATCATCGTCGCGAACTGGCGCGTGAAAATGACGATGTCACGCGTCTTGATGCGGCCCATCCGCTTCTTGGCTTTCTCTTCGTCGATTTTGACGACGATGAGTTTTTGGCGGCGCAGCTGCGCGACGACTTCATCGCGCGATGCGGCATCCATAGTAGCGGTCTTGAGCTCGCCGCCGAGTGTGCGCGCGGTATAGGCGAAAGTAGGCATGGGTCAGTCTCTGTCTTGGTGGGCTAACGCTTGCCCGCGATGGACGCAACCTTGGACGGCTTGTTGCCGCTCTTCATCAAGTCCGAGGCATCGCTGGTGAGCGGCGGTTCGCCGATCATGCGCATGAATTCATTGGGATCCGACGTGACGCGCAGGCACTCATCCATCTCGACTTCGCGCGCGACGTAGAGCTGATACAGGGCGTCGTTGAGCGTCTGCATTCCGTATTTCTTACCGCCCTGCATGAGCGAGTAGATCTGGTGGACTTTGGCGTCGCGAATCAGCGCGCGGATTGCCGGCGTCACCACCAGAATTTCGGCGGCCATGGCGCGTCCTCGTCCCTTGGCGCGGGGGAGGAGCGTCTGGGTGATGATGCCTTCGAGCGTGAAGGCCAACTGCGCGCGGACCTGTTCCTGTTGATGTGACGGGAACACGTCGATGACGCGGTTGATGGCTTCGGCTGCGGAGTTCGTGTGCAGCGTGGCGAGGCAGAGGTGGCCCGTTTCGGCGATCGTCAGCGCGGCCTGAATGGTTTCGAGGTCGCGCATTTCGCCGACGAGGATCGTGTCGGGGTCTTCGCGCAGGGCGTACTTGAGCGCGGTGGCAAAGCTCTTGGTGTCCGTGCCGACTTCGCGCTGGTTGACGATGCAGCTCTGGTGTCGGTGGATGAACTCGATGGGGTCTTCCACCGTGATGATGTGGCCTTTGCGCTCACGGTTGATCTTGTCGATCATCGCGGCGAGTGTGGTGCTTTTGCCTGAACCCGTGGGGCCGGTGACCAGCACCAGTCCACGCGGTTTTTCTGCCATGTGTGCAACGGCCGCGGGGAGGCCCAGCTCCTCGAACGTGCGGACGTTGAAGGGGATCTGTCGGATAACGAGTGACACGCAGCCGCGCTGTTTGAAGCAGTTGCCGCGGAAGCGAGCGAGGTTCTGGATGCCGAACGAGAAGTCGAGCTCGTCTTCGGTCTCGAATCGTTTCTTCTGATTTTCCGTGAGGATCGAATAGGCCAACTGCATGGTGTCTTTTGGCGAGAGCACCGTATCGACGTTGGCGTTTTGGATTTCGCCGTCGATGCGCAGTTTGGGTTTGTCACCCGCTGTGATGTGCAGGTCGGACGCATCGCGCTCGATCATCTCTTCGAGGAGCGAGCGGAGGTTGACCGATGCGGGAGTGATTGGAGCGGGAGACGTCATGGCCTGTATCGAGTGAGAAATCGGCTTTGCGTTACACGGTAGACTGGCGAGCGCCGACGGTGGTAAAACGGTCAACGAGCGTGGGGCGACTGTTTACGTCACCGCATGCGCGCGGGCATCGGCCCTTGCGGGAGCGTATCACGCCGCTGTTTCGCGGATCACCTGCTCGAGTGTCGTGATGCCTTTCATCACCTTGAGCATGCCGTCCATGCGCAGGGTGAGCATGCCATCGGCGATGGCGGCCTCGCGGATTTCGACGGCGCCGACGTTCTGGAGGATGAGTTTTCGGACACGCGGCGTCATGGCCATGACCTCGTACAATCCCTGGCGCCCCTTGAGGCCTGAGCCGCCGCACGCGTCGCAGCCGCGTCCGCGCCAGAGCGGGACTTGCTCGACGGTGGTGTTGAGATCGAAGTCGGCGACGACTGCCTGCGCGTCGGGAGCGGCGCCGCGCTTCATGTTCTGGATGGCCTCGTCTGTATAGTGCAGGTCGCCGAGGGTCACTTCGGGCGAGAGTTTGGCAGCGCGCAATTCGTCGTCTCCCCACTCGTACCGCTCGCGGCAGCGGTTGCAGATGCGTCGCACGAGGCGTTGAGCGAGTACGAGGTTCAGCGCGGATGCGACGTTGAACGGCTCGAGGCCCATGTCGAGGAGTCGCGTAACTGTTTCGGGCGCCGAGTTGGTGTGGAGGGTAGACATGACGAGGTGGCCGGTGAGGGCGGCCTTAATGGCGATGCCACCGGTTTCCAGGTCACGGATCTCGCCGATCATGATGATGTTCGGGTCTTGTCGCAGGAACGCTTTGAGGGCTGCGGCAAACGAGAGCCCGATTTCGGTGCGGACGAGCACCTGATTGATCCCGTAGAGGTTGTACTCGACGGGATCTTCGGCGGTCATGATGTTGACATCGATGTTGTTGACCTTGGAGAGTGCCGAATAGAGCGTGGTTGTTTTTCCGGATCCGGTTGGGCCGGTGACGAGCACCATGCCGTATGGGTTTGAAACCGCTTCCATGAGATCGTGTTCGGCGCGGGGCTCGATGACGAACTTCTCGAGATCCAGGGTGAGGTTGCCCTTGTCGAGAATTCGCAGAACGACCTTTTCCCCGAACAACGTGGGCAGTGTCGAGACGCGGTAGTCGATGACCTTCTTGCCGATTTTGAGCTTGATGCGGCCGTCTTGCGGCACGCGGCGTTCGGCGATGTTGAGGTTCGCCATGATCTTGAAGCGGGAGATCAGGGCGGCTTTGAGTTTCATGGGCGGCTTCATGACTTCCTGGAGAGCGCCGTCGACGCGGTACCGGACGCGCATCTCGTTTTCGTAGCACTCGAAGTGGATGTCTGAAGCGCCGCGTTTGACGGCGTCGGTGAGGAGGCCGTTGATGAGTTTGACGACGGGGGCATCGTCGATAGCTGCAGCGAGCGCCGTCGCGTTGACTTCTTCTTCGCGGTCTTCGACGACTTCGACATCGCCGTCATCGCCGATGTCGGCGAGGAGGGTTTGCAGTGCGTCATCCGGCGTTTCACCGTAGTGTCGTTCGATCGCGTTGCGGAGTGTGTACTCGCCGGCGATGACCGGGAAGATGTCGTAGCGCGTGATGAACTTCAGGTCGTCGATGACGCCGAGGTCGGAGGGGTCGGCCATCGCGACGGTGAGGGTGCGTCCTTCGCGCTTGAGGGGGAGCACGAGGTGACGCTGGGCCAGCTCGGAGGGGATGAGCTTGGCGATGCGGGCATCGACCTCGAAGTTGCTGAGGTCGACGGCCGGCATTCGGTACTGGCGCGCCAGCATCCTCGTCAGGTCGACTTCGTCGATGAAGCCGAGTTTGACGAGGTTGTACCCGACGCGCATGCCCGTGTTTTTCTGCTCTTGGAGCGCTTTGTCGAGCGCATCGCGCGTGATGAGCCCCTCGCGAATGAGGAGCTCGCCGATGCGCTCGCCAGATGCAGCTACGGGTGCAGCCATGGTCGCCCGGGTGGGGTTATTTCGCGTCGTAGGATCGAGTCGACTGTGGGGGGCGGCGAAAGCGTGTGCTGGCGGCGGATGAATGGCCGCACATCGATGTGAGCTCAGGGCGGATCTGACACGCGGGCGCGGCTGCGGCGTGGCTTTCGGACGGCCCCTCGCCCGTCCGGTCGATCCACACCGGGAGGACGCGGTGGGAGGGAGAACGTCACATGGGGAGCGAGGATACGTGCGAGTGCGGGACCGACGCCGCGCACGCGTTTCAATCCTTCCAAATCGCCGAATGGACCGAGCGAATCGCGATTGGCGACGATGCGGCGTGCGAGTGTTGGGCCGATGCGTGGGAGGCGTTCGATTTCCGCGGCGGTGGCGACATCCAGGTCGATGTGGAGATCGGCTCCTGTAGAAGACGAGTCATGCGGTTTGCGGGTGCGTCGCGGCAGCTTGACGAAGGCGGGCGGCTGTTCGGCGCGCGGCGTAGTTCGCGATGACGCTGAGCCGGCGGGAACGTTGAAGTCGCCTGTGGTGTCGTGAATGGGGGCGCGTCCACGACGTGGTTTGCGAGGCGGCTTCTTTGTGCGAGAGCGAGCCGAGTCGACGTCTTGGATTTGGCGGTCGAGGTCGGCGGTTTCAAAAGAGGACGGGGCTGAGTGAGTGGCGAGGGCTGCGTATGCGCGAACGGTGCCGCCTAAGACGAGGAGGGCGGACAGAAAGAAGAGTGCGCGGCGTTCGGCTGGTGTTGGCATCGTGGCCGCACGATAGGATGGGAGGGTGCGGGCGACGTCATCGAAATATTTTGGGCGGTGCGAATTCTTGCGCGGGCGGTGCGGGCGGCACCGACTGATTTACTGCGACGTTAGGAGTTTGGTGGCGACGTCGCCGACGATTTGGAGGCTTTGGGCGGAGACTTTGTCGAAGGTATCCTGTGGCGTGTGGTGCCAGGGGTAGTCGATGTCGATGACGTCGATGACGTGGAGGCCCGCGTTGAGGAGTGGGACGTGGTCGTCGGTAATGGTTTGGCCGGGCGCGGGGATGAAGTAGTGGGAGTAGCCGAGGCCGGCGGCGGTATTCCAGACGAGGGAGACGACTTCGGGGGCTTCCTGGAGCGAGTGGCCTTCCTGGTAGATGTCGAGGTCGCGGTCGCCGATCATGTCCCAGAGGATACCGTAGAGCGGCTTATAGTTAGGCGAGGGGAGGTGTTGGGCGAAGTAGGTGGAGCCGAGGAGGACGTCGGTGGTCTTGGAGAGATCGCCGTTGTCGAAGTCGCCGTAGTCTTCGCCGTCGACGAACACGAGATCGACGCCGACGGTGGGCGGCGTTTTGCGCAGGGCGTCGCCTAACGCGATGAAGAGCGCGACGCCGGACGCGCCGTCGTTGGCGCCGGGCATGGGGAGCGCGCGTTGGGCGGGGTCGGTGGCGCCGTCGGAGATGGGGCGGGTGTCCCAGTGTGTCAGGTAGAGAATGCGTTGGGCGGCATCGGGCTTGAAGCGCGCGATGATATTGCGGAGCGGCAGCGTGTCGCCGTGCACGGTAACGTGGATCCAGCGTTGTTCGATGACCGTGTCGGCGCGCTGCTTCATTTGGGCAACGATCCAATCACCCGTGGTGCGGTGGGCGGGCGACCCGGGGATGCGTGGGCCGAAGTCGAGTTGTGTCTTGACGAGGGCGAGTGCTTCCTGTCCGTTGAACGAGGTCTGGGGACGGTGTTCGCGCGAGCAGGCGGCGATGCCAAGGGGGAGTAGCAGCATCCACAATCGGGTGCGCAAAGACTGCTCCGGAGTCGAGTGGGGGACGTGGGGGAAAAGTAGCGGGTGTGCGACGGGCGTGCGTCCGGTGGTGGCTCGAGCGGGTCGCTTCGCGCGGGCGCCGCTCGTCTTAGATTTGGGCTGAATCCCTCGTCGCGCAGAGTGAACGCGAGTTCTTTCCGGTGAAGATTCTTCCGCGGTACGTCATCCGCGAGCACGTTGGGCCACTGATCTTCTCGTTGTCGGCCTTGACGATTCTGCTCCTGCTGAATCAGGTGGCGAAGCAATTCGGCCAGCTGGTGGGCAAGGGGCTATCGTGGGGTGTCATCGGGGAATTCTTTTTGTTGTCGATTCCGTTCATCGTGGCGATGACGCTGCCGATGGCGGTGTTGGTGGCTGTGCTGTACGGGTTCAGCAGGTTGGTGGCGGAGAACGAGGTGACGGCGCTGCGGGCGTCGGGTGTGAGTGTGAACCGGATCGTGGCGCCGGTGATGGCGGGCGGCGTCGTGCTGGCGTTGCTGATGTTGTTGTTCAACGACCAGGTGTTGCCGCGGACGAATCATCGGTTGCGGACGCTGCAGACGGACATCGCGCGCAAGAAGCCGACGTTTGCGTTGCGCGAGCAGGTGATCAACGAGGTGATACCCGGGCGGATTTTTCTCAAGGCCGGGCACATCGACGACGCGACGAACCGGATGCGCGAGGTGTTCATTTACAATTTCGAGGATCCGGCGCATCGCAAGACGATCTACGCGGACAGCGGCGTGATGGGGCTGACGAGCGACGAAAGCACGCTCGAGATGACGCTGCACCACGGGTTCGTGCTGCAGGTGCCTAACGACGATCCGTCGTCGCTGCAGCGGTTGTATTTCACGACCGACGTGGTGCGGGTGCGCGGCGTGACGAACAAATTCGAGAAGACCGAGAAGGACGACTATCGCGGCGAGCGCGAGATGACCGTCTGCCAGATGAACCAGGAATATCAGACGGGCGTGTATCAGCTGGATCTGGCGCGCAGCGAGCTGGCGTCGACGTTGGGCAATACCGCGCGGTACGCGGCGACGGGCGAGCGCCCGCCGGTGGGCGCGCTGCCGAGCCGGCGCGAGCGGCGGACGTCGGGCGAGCTGTACTGCAGTCTCATCCGCGGCGCGTTGGGCGCGGTGGGCGTGTCGTCGGCGGAGGCGGCTCAGGTGCCGCAGCAGGGGGTGTCGACCTCGAAACCGGTCGCGAGACAGGCGGCGGCGCAGCGTGGCGCGCCGCAGGGTACGGTCACGCGCGCGCCGCCGGCGAAACCCGGCACGACGTTAGGCGGGCTCCATCCGCTCGTGACGACGCCGGGCCGGCGCGCGACGGTGCCCGTCACGCACCCGTTAGGCGTGCAGCCGGTCCCGTCGGTGACGCCGGCGCAGATCGAAGTGATCCGGTCGCGCATGACCGACGCGTCGATCACCATGGCGCGATATCAGGTGGAAATCCAGAAAAAGTTCGCGCTCGCCGCGGCGTGCGTGGTGTTCGTATTGTTCGGCGCGCCGATCGCGCTCCGCTTTCCCCGCGGCGGAGTGGGCGTGGTCATCGTGGTGAGCGTCGTCGCGTTCGGCATCTATTACGTGTGTCTGATCGGCGGCGAGGCGCTGGCCGACAAGCTGCTGCTCAGTCCATTCTGGGCCATGTGGGCGGCGAATGCCATCTTCGGCGTGATCGGCGCGATCATGTTGGTGCGCTCGCAGCGTGTGGGCGCGATGGCTGCGACGCGCGACACCACGGAGCTCATCGAGCGCGCGCGACTCTGGCTTGGGAAGCGCGTCGAACGCCTCGCGATTCGCGTTGGGCGGAGGACCGCGTGAAGCGGCTGCTGCACCCGCTCGATCGCTATGTCCTGGCCGAGTTCAGCAAGATTCTCGTCGCGGCGGCGCTGGGCTTCCCACTGTTGGCGATCGTCATCGATGCGACGGACCATCTGCAGAAGTATCTGAGCCGGAATCTGAGCTGGGGACAGATCGGTCTCAGTTACTTGTATTGGGTGCCCGACTCGATGTTCATGGTGCTGCCGGCGGCGGTGCTGTTCGCTGCGGTGTTCTCCATCGGCTCATTCACTCGGCACTCGGAGGTCACGGCCGCGAAGGCATCGGGCATCAGCTTTCATCGGCTGATCGCGCCGATTCTGGTGGGGTCCGTGATTACCGCGTTGTTCACCCTCTTTGTGGGCGAGCTCGTACCGGTGACGGACCGCAAGCGGAATGACATCCTCGAGGAGCGGAAGTTCGCGGGCGTGAGCGACCGGTTCAATTTCGCGTACGAGGCACAACGGGGGCGCGTCTACCAGATCTCGTCGTTGAACGTGGACCGCAGAGCGATCGACCACGTGACCATCGAGCGCAAGGGGAATGGACCCGCATATCCGACGTATCTCGTGTCGGCGCAATCCGCGCGGTGGGACACGACGCGACGCATATGGACGTTGCAGAAGGGCGAGCTGCATGTGATACCGGATTCGCTGCAGACTTTGTCGGTGCGTTTCGATTCGCTGCGGGACAACGCGTTCACCGAGGCGCCGGCCGATCTCACGGCCACACCGCCGAGTCCCGATGAGATGCGATACATGGAGCTCAAGCGGTTCATCGGCGCGCTCGAGCGATCGGGCGCCGACACGAACGAGCTCAAGGTGGAACTGGCGCTCAAGATCGCGATTCCGGTCACGTGCATCATCATCGCCATCTTTGGCGCGCCGCTGGCGACGAGTGCGCAGCGCGGCGGCGCCGCGTTCGGCATCGGCATCAGTTTGGCGACCACGATGATCTTTCTCATGTTGATCCAGCTGACCAAGGCCGTGGGACAGGGCGGCGTGGTTCCACCGACGCTGGCGGCGTGGCTGCCTAACATACTGTTCGCGGCGATCGGACTGGTGCTGTTGGTGCGGGTGCGCACGTGATGGCGCGCGGTCGAGTGCTCGCGTGAGCGCGAGCGTCTATCCGAGACACGGCGGCCGCCGGCCGACGGAGTCGTTTCCGCTGCCGCAGCGGGCAGCGATCAGGTTCTTCCGCCGCGTCGCGCAGATCACGATCGGCATTTTTCTCGAGATCGGGTGGCGTGTCCATTTCCTGCGCGAGATCATGCGCGCGGTCACGGAGCCACGCACGTGGCTGCCGCTGACGGTCAAGCAGATGAGGAACATCGGCGTGGACTCGCTGCCGTTGGCCGGCATCGTGGCCGCGTTCATCGGCGCGGTGACCGCCTACCAGACCGTGTACCAGCTCTTTCCGGGCGTGCAGTTGTCGGCGGTGGGTTGGATCGTACGGCAGAGCGTGGTGCTCGAGCTGGGGCCGCTGCTCACCGCGCTGGTACTGGCGGGGCGGGTTGGCGCGCGGATGACCGCGGAGATCGGCACGATGCGGGTGACGGAGCAGATCGACGCGCTCGAGACGTTGGCGTACGATCCGATCGCCTATCTGGTGGTGCCGCGGACGGTCGCCGGCCTAACGATGGTGCCGATGCTCACGATCCTGGCGATCGCGATCGGCATCGTGTTCGGCGGCGTGACGGTGATCGCGGCGACGAAGGTCCGGTTGACGGACTACACGTCGGGACTGCGCCTCACGTTCATTCCGTTTCAGGTATACTACGCGCTGATCAAGTCGACGCTGTTCGGCACGTCCATCGCGCTCATCTGCTCGTACGAGGGGTACGTGACGGAAACGGGCGCTGAAGGTGTGGGCCGGTCGACGGCCCGCGCCGTGGTGATTTCTTCGGTGGTCATCCTGTTGTTGGACGCGCTCACCGCACTCTACCTCGCCCCTGCCCTCGCGCCATGAAGCGACGTGATGAAGTGATCGTTGGTGTGTTCGTGACCGTGGCCGTGGTGGTCGGCGTCGTCGGGACGCTGTGGCTCGCGCGTCGTGGATTCAGCAAATCGTATCCGATGTATGCCCAATTCGACTGGGGCAACAACCTCAAGACGGGACAACCCGTGGAGCTGGCGGGCGTACAGGTCGGGTCTGTCGAACAGGTGACGTTGAATCCCGCGGGCTACCTCGACGTGACGATGGAGATCGAGAAGCAATGGAAGATTCCCGAGGGCACATCGGCGACGGTGCAGAACGAGGGGTTCTTCGGCGACAAGTCGATTGCGCTGCATCCGTGCCGTCGGCCGCAGCCGACGGTGGGCGCGGAAGGCGTGGTGCCCGTGACGCCGGGCCAGGATTCGACGCCGGTCTGCCGGCCTAACGCATTCCTGCCCCCGGGCGACACGATTCCGACGGGCACGCCGGCGCCGAGCATGGACCAGTTGTTGACGCGTGTCGACTCGATGAGCGGACAGTTGGCGCTCATCGTCCGCGCGTTGCAGGTGGAGCTGGTGCAGAAGAACGGCGTGCAGGACATCCACAAGACCATCGAGTCGACCAACGCGCTGCTGGTGGAGTTGCACCGGGTGGCGGCGCAGCAGTCGGAGGCGCTGACGATGACACTCGCATCGATTCGCCGGAGTGCGGCGGCATTGGACAGCGCGGCGCTGGACACGACCGTGCACAACGTGGCGGCGACGACGCGGAATCTGCAGGCGATGACGGCGGAACTGCAGCGCACGTCGTCGCGACTGGATTCGGTGGTCGCGCAGGTGCAGCACGGGGACGGGACGGTGAGCAAGCTGTTGAACGACCCGGGGGTCTACAACGAGCTGCGGACGTTGCTGGCGCGGATGGACTCGTTGACGGCGGACGTGAAGGCGAATCCGAAGAAGTACTTCAACGTCAAGGTATTCTAAGAGGCGGCCGTGTCCTGCTCTGTCCGCCCTCTAATTGGCGCGCGAATACCACCAGGCGGACGAGCAGGCGATGCACATAGTCCCGGCTCGCGACGTCCGTCAGGCGCAGGTCCTCGTCGAAGCGGGTCGCGGCGTTCGACACGAGCACTTCGGGCGCCGGCAGGACGAGGGATTGCGTGAACACGAACGACTGCCGCAGGGCCAGCTGCGCGCGCGCCGTACCCGACATGCCCGTCGATGCGCCCATGAGCGCGATGGGTTTGCCGTGGAGCACGGAGGTAGCCGGCGGCCGCGACGCCCAATCGACGGCATTCTTGAGCACGCCGCTCGGACCGAAGTTGTATTCGGGCATCGCAATCAGGAGCGCGTCGGCGCCCCGGACGGCGCGGCGCCATGAGACGGCCGATGGCGGTCCGCCCTCGACGTCAAGATCGGCATTGTAGTGCGGCAGATCGGCGATACCGACGTATTCCTCGATCACCATCTCGGGCGGGGCCAGCTCGATGGCGGCCTTCAGCAGCGCGCGATTGTACGACTTGGCGCGCAAGCTTCCGCAGACGCCGAGGACGCGCAGCGGGCTGGTCATGACTGGTGAGCGAGGGCCGATGCGGTGTGCACGCGTGCAAATCTACGCGGCGTCGGGGCTCTCGATGGCGGCCCGACTCGCTCGACGCCGCGCGGCCAGCGCGTAGAGCGCCCCGCCGACGAGGTTGGCAAGGCCGAGCGTGAGGATAATGCGGGCCGCGAAGGCCCAACGGCTGACCACGCCGACGATCGGCACCACGGACAGCACCAGATACAGCAGCGTCATGAGAAAGCCGGAGACGGCGGCCGCCACGAGGCCGCGCGGCGGTCGAGCGCCTAACCGTGCCGACGCCAGCACGGGCAGCGCGAACATCGCGAGGTACGTAAGCGCATAGAACGCGCCCGACGCGGTGTCGAGCATCTGGAAGGCCTCCTGAATCCCGACGCCGGTGATGCCGAACAACAAGAACGCGAACGTGACCGCGGCCACGAACGCGATCGAGTTGACGGGCGTGCGCCACCGTGGGTGGAGCGTCGTGAACCACGACGGCAGCAGGCCGTCCCAGCCGGCCACCATGGGCAACCGCGTGTTGCCGGTAAAGAGCAGATTGGCGTTCGCGACGGCGCGCACGAACAGCAGCATCACGAGCACCGGCGCGACGATGCCTAACACACCAGAGGATCCGTACGCGAGGCGGAGCGATTGCGGGATGGGCGCGGTGAGATCGATCGCACTGCCCTGCACCAGCGAATACGTGGCGCTGGTGCCGAAGATGAACATCACCGCAATGATGGGCGTGGCGACGACGACGGAGCGCGAAATGCTGCGGCCGGGGTCGCGCGACTCGCCGGCCATGATGGCGACCCACTCGAAGCCGCTCAGCGCGCCCATGCCTAACTTGCCGAGCACGTTGGCGCTGAAGAGCGACACCCTCGGCACACCGGTGGCGAGCGGATGGTACGCGACGTGCACGCCGCGCGCGACGGCAACCACGGGCGCGATGATCAACGCGGCAAAGGCGACGACCTGCGCGAGGCCGCCAAAATTGTGCACCCATTTGCCGACGCGCAGCCCGAACACCGACACGACGACCATCATCGCGATGAGCGCGACGCCGACAGCCAACTGGAACCGTTCGGTGCCGGCGAGCGCGGCCGCGCGCGGACCGATGGCGTAGGCGAGCGTGCTGGAGACCGCCAGGCACGTCGCGGCCAGCAACACCAGCGTGTACACCCACAGGTTCCACGCGGTGAGGAATCCCCAGAACTCGCCGAACCCGACTTTCGTCCACTGATACAAGCCGCCCTCGAGCGGCAGGCGCCGGCTCAAGTAGATGACGACGGCGGCTTGCGGGAGGTAGAACAGGACGATGGCGAGCAGCCAGAACGCGCTCTGCGATTCGCCTAACCGTGCGGCGACGCCGACCCACGACGAGCCGACGACGTATAGCAGCTGCGTGAGGACGAGGTCACGCAGCGCGAGCGGGCGCCGGAGCGCCGCGCTCTGCGCTTCGACCGTGGCGACGGATCGGGTCACCCGGTCGTCGCGTCCGTCACGGTTCGGCAGCCGCGCCGGTCACGACCCGGCGCCGGCCGACGGTGGCGTAGAAGACGGGAATCCCGAGCACCACGCCGCCTAACACAGCGACGGTCGACCAGCGGCTGTCGGGCGCGGCGATCGCGTTCACGAGCAGATAGACGGTGGCCAGGATGAACAGCGCGGGGACGACCGGATAGCCCGGGACAC
>DASVAC010000140.1:0-18480 GCA_036376535.1 Gemmatimonadaceae bacterium
GTAAGGTACCATGTCTCGCATCACGGGCACCGTGAAGTGGTTCAACGACGCAAAAGGGTACGGCTTCATCTCGCGTGAAGGCGGCCCCGACGTCTTCGTCCATTTCAGCGCGATTCAAGGCAACGGCTTCAAGTCGCTCGCCGAGGGCGACCAAGTCGAGTTCGAAATCGTGCAAGGCCAGAAGGGCCCCCAGGCAGCTGAGGTGCAGAAGCTCTGATCCCGCTATCGAGCGCCCCAATTCAAAAAGCTCCGGCAACGATGCCGGAGCTTTTTGTTTTGGAGCGTTAGCACATCTTGTGCATGGAATTGTGCGGTGCTACGCATGACCGCGCACGCCGCTTTCTAAGTTGGAGCTCGCATGGCTGCTCGTCGTTCACGCACGGTCCGAACGAGATCATCCACGCGTCGCGCGCCCAAAGGAGCAGCGTCTGCTTCTGACGTGCTCTCGGAGCTCGAGCGCATAGAGCACGAGAGCGGCTCCGGCATGATCGAAGCCGCACCTGGCCGCTTCATCGAGGTGTCGCACCTCGACAAGGTGTTCTTCCCCGACATCGGCGCGACCAAAGGCGACGTCATCCGATACTATGCGCGCGTCGCCAAATTCATCTTGCCCACTGTCGCCGACCGGCCGCTCGTGCTCAAGCGCACGCCCGACGGGTTGAACGGCGAGCTGTTCTTTCAACAGAATGCTCCGAACGACGTGCCCGATGCAGTGCGCGTCGAGAACGTGGCGGGCGAAGGCACCGAACAGCGCCGCTTCGTCGGCGGCGATCTGCCCACCCTGCTGCACCTGGTTCAGTTGGGCTGCATCTCGATCGACCCATGGATGTCGCGTATCCGAAGCCTCGACAATCCCGATTATGCCATCATCGATCTCGACCCGGGGCCCGGCGCCTCGTTCAAGGTCGTTGTGCGCGTCGCGCTCTGGCTTCGTGACACGCTCGATGACATGGGTCTCCACTCGATGCCCAAGACGTCCGGATCGCGAGGCATCCACATCGCGATCCCGTTGCCGCGCTCGACGTCGTATCAGACGGCAAGCATAATCACGCAGGATGCCGCGGCGCGTGTGGTCGAGCAGCACGCGCGTCAGGCCACGATCGAGCGCGCTCTCGACAACCGGCCACGCGGCACCGTATACGTTGATTGCTTGCAGAACGCGCGCGGCAAGAGCGTCGCCGCTGCCTACGCGGTGCGCGCGAAGCCAGGCGCCACGGTATCCGCTCCGCTCACGTGGGAGGAAGTCGACGAAGCACTCGACCTGCGCGACTTCACACTGGCCACGATGCCGGAGCGTCTGGAGCGCACGGGCGACCTCTGGCGCGACGGCCTCGAGCGAGGGAACTCCGCGAGCGCCATCCGCGCTAGTGCGACAGCGGGCGGCACACGACGGCGCACCCGCGCGAGTATCAATTAGAGCGTTAGGCAGGCGCTCCTGCCGGCGCATGACTTCGTCCTTCGAATGATCGAGTGCTGTGTTTCTTTATTTGCGTGAGCTGCCGGGCGGCGGCCTGGTGACGATCGAGGCGACGAGCGCCGAAGGCTCGTCGGTGTCGTGCCGTCTCGCGGTCGAACGGCGCAGCGACTCGCGCCGCCGCGAAGGGCACGCGCCTCCCGTCATCGCCGAGGTCAGCGCGCCCACGCAGTCGGCGGCGTTCCGCACGCTCTACGAGATCGCGGCCGACAACGTCGCGGTCGCGCGCGGCCTCCTCATCTGGCAGTCGCGTCGCGCCAAGCACGGCGCGCCGGACGGCGGATGATGCGACGAGTGGCGGCGCCCCGGGCCCGGGACACCGCCACTCTCCGTTAGACCGTTCCACATCCTACCGCTGCGCCGCTCTACGCTGCCGTGGCGTCGTCGCCGCACGGGCTGTCGGACCGGCGGCCGACCCTCGAGCCTGCCGTCGAAGCGCGATGACATCGACCGAGTGAAGCGACCGCGCGCGCACCGTCACGACCCCGAGCAACCGGGCGATGCCGGTGGGTTGCGAGCGGGCGCCATCACGGAGCGTGATGTGCCGCGCCTCCATCCCACGGTGGACTGCTTCGTCCTTAGACACATTTTGCAACTAAAGTCTCCCACGCAACAACCGCGCTCGGGTCGCGATCCCGTCATGGTTGCGTCACGAGCACTACCCGCCGAGTGATCCGCTCACGCCCTCGAATCGGACGCCGCGCCGGCTGCCGCGCCGCTTCCGCGGCGCATATCGGAACAGCTGCGCCGGACGACCGCGGCCTTCGCTGCGCCATTCGTCCGTCGGCTCGACCAACCAGGACGCGTGAAGCGCGCGCCGGAAACTCGCCTTGTGCAGACGCCGGCCGAGCAGCAGCTCGTAGATCTCCTGCAACTGGCTCAGCGTGAACGTCTGCGGTAACAGACGGAACGCGATGGGCGATTGGTCGAGCCGCGCGCGCACAGCGTGCATCGCGCCCTCGACGATCGCGCGCTGACGCGGCGCGATGGGCGGCAGCTCATCGACCGGGAACCACGCCGCGTCGCCGTCGGGCGACGTGTTCGCACCGGTCGCGACGAGCGCCACGTATCCGATGGAAACCACGGCGTCGGATGGATGCCGGCGCCGGTCGCCGAACGCGGTGATCTGTTCGAGCATGGCGGGCTGCGCACCGAGCGCCGCGCGCACCACGCGCGCCGCGGCCTCGTCGATGGTCTCGTCAGCACGCGGCGCATCGTGCGGCAACTGCCAACGTTCCTTGGATCGCGAATCGCCGGCGCGCACCAGCAACGCCGTCAGACGACGCCCGTGCGGCGTGAGCGAGACGATGTCCACGGATAGAGCGGGCCGGCGCGACCAGCCTCGGCCGGACGAAGACGCGCGTTCAGGCATGACGTGACGAATTAGTCACGGATTGTGACTAATGTCAAGGTCGCAAGACGGACAAAGCGCTGACCGCTCAGCTGCGGAGGAAAGCGCGCGAGCTGCGGGAGGCGATGTGTCCGGCTGTGTCCGCGCCTTTATCCGCTATTACGGCGTCGTCGACGATGCCGTTGCGCCGGCCGCGGTGCCGCGCGCCAATCCCGCGCCCACAGGCGCTAACGGTGGAATGCTGATCGGGAGACGTCCGCCGATCGGCGCCGCCCCCACGAGCGCGCGCGCCACCGCACGCTGCGACACTGGCGCGCCACTCCACGCGATGAGATACGCCGGTACCTCGCTCACCTGCTGCAACAAGTACGGATTGCCGAGCGACACCACCACGGGACGCGCGCCCCGCAGCACGAGCTGGTTCACGAACTGCACGAACCCCTGCGGTGCCGACAAATCCGACACCGTGGAACCCGCGGCAAGATACGAGCTCACCACCACCACATCCGCCGAGTCGGCCACGGTCAACAATCGCCAGTAGTCCGGCAGCGCATCGTCCGCGCTCACGAACTCGCTCCGAAGCGATGGGAACGTCCGCCGCAACTCGGCGTCGAAGGTGACGCCGGCGCCGAGATCGCTCCGATGCGCGAACGTCACCGACAACACGCGCGCCCCGTGCGACAAACGGCCTAACGGAACCTGGTCGAGCGAATCCTTCACCAGCGTCACCGCCCGCTGCGCGATCTGCGCCGCCAGCACCTGGTGCGCCGAGTCGCCCACGACCGCGCGCGCGCTGTCGAGGTCCACCAGGCGCCGGCGCTCGAGACCAAGGCGCCACTTGAGCGCCAGAATCCGACGCGCCGACTCCGTGATTCGCGCTTCGGTGTATCGGCCGCTCGCGACGCCCTGCACGACAGCGTCGATCGCGTGCGGCACGTCGGCCGGCATGAGCAGCACGTCGGCGCCGGCCGCCACCGCGCGTTGCATCGCTTCCGGCGCACCGAACAGATCGAGCACCCCGCGCATGTCCATCGCGTCGGTCACGATCAGTCCCTTGAAGTGCAGCTGATCGCGCAACAAGCCCGTGAGTACAAGTGGCGACAGCGTACCGGGCACACCGCTCGAATCGAGCGACGGCATCGCGCCGTGGAACGTCATGATCGCGCCCACGCCGGCATCGATCGCGGCACGGAACGGCACCAGCTCGACGGTATCGAGCCGCGCACGCGACGCATTCACCACCGGCAGCGCGAGGTGCGAGTTGACGCCGGTGTCGCCGTGCCCCGGAAAGTGCTTGCCCGTGGGAATCATGCCGCCGGCTTCGATGCCGTGCATGTACGCGACGCCCATCGCCGCCACCGACTCGGGCGTCTCGCCGAATGAGCGCGTGTTGATCACCGGATTCGCCGGATTGTTGTTCACATCCAGCACCGGCGAGAAATCGACGTTGATGCCGATGGCGCGCCCTTCGGCCGCCGTCGCCCGGCCCTGTTCGCGCGCCAGCGTCGTGTCGCCCGTCGCGCCCAGCGCCATCTCCGGCGGGAACCACACGGCGCCGCCCAACGAGATTGCGTTAGGCAAGAAGTAGCCGCCGCGCGCGCGGAAGCCCGCGCCGGCTTCGAGGTCCGCGCTCACCAACAGCGGCAGATCGCTCATCGACTGCAGCGCGTTGAGCTTGGCGGCGATCTCGAGCGGCGAGCCGATCGACATGATCAGGCCGCCCACATGCTGCTCGCGCACCAGGCTCGAGAGCCGCCGCCACGCGGGCGCATCGGCCGCCACGTAGTCGCCGTACAATTGCGGCCACACCATCTGCGCGACCTTGTCGCGCAGCGACATGTGGGCCAGCGTGCAATTGACCCAGCTATCGGATGTGCTTTGGGAGGCGCAGGCCTGCGCGACCGACTCGCGCGGCGCAAGCGCGCCCGGCGCGGGTTTCACGGTGGCGCAACCTGCGCAGGCGAGACCTGCGAGCGCCAGCGTGGCGAGCCCGCGCCGCCGCGTCACCAAGCGATGGTTCCTTGCTTGCTCGTGTCCACGGATTGCTGCGCGCCGCTCTTGAACAGGAAGGCTTCCATGTTGCGCGTGAGGAACGTGCGCGCCTGCGGGTCCATGAGATTCAACCCGTAGTGGTTGATCAGCATGGTCTGCTGCTTCAGCCATTGCGCCCAACATTCCGCGCAGATCTCCGCCTGAATGCGCGTGCCGATGGCGCCCGGGAAAGGCGGACGTTCGAAGCCCGCGCGCGTGTTGCCGCAGCGGGTGCAAGTGATGTCCATTGATCAGAGCCTCGAGAGAGTCTGCGGAAAGATAGCCGTTTCCGGTTCGCCCTGAGCCCTCTCGAGGAGCGTCCGCGCCCCGCACTCGCGGGGCGCCGATCAGCTACGCCCGCGCGTACGTCACTTTGGCGAGCCGCAGCCACTGCAGCATGCGGATATACGCCCAGCCCACATCGAACTCGTACCACTTCGCGGTGAACTTCGCGGAGTGCGGATCGGCGTGGTGGTTGTTGTGCAGCTCCTCGCCGCCGAGCCAGATGGCGATGGGCGAGATGTTCCGGCTTTCATCTTTCACGTTGAAGTTGCGGTATCCCAATGCGTGGCCCACGCCATTGATGATTCCCGCGGCCCAGAACGGAATCCACAACATCTGGACGCCCCAGACCAACGGTCCAATGAAAAAGCCGAACAAATAGATGTCGATGCCGAGCATGAGGATGATGCCCAACCACGGCAGACGGGCGAGCACGTAGCGCTCGAGCCAATCGTTGGGGGTGCCCTTCCCGTACTTCTCCAACATGCCGGGCTGCCGAATCGCCGTACGATAGTAGAACGCGCCCTTGATGATGATGTTGCGCAGCCCTTCGAGCAGCGGGCTATGTGGATCGCCTTCACGATCGGCGAACGCGTGGTGCTTGCGATGGCAAGCCACCCACTCCTTGGTGACGATCGATGTCGAGAGCCACAGCCAAATTCGCATCGGCACTTCCGCGACTTTGCTGAACGTCACGCCGCGGTGGGTCTGCGAACGGTGGAGAAAGAGGGTCACACACACGTTCGTGATGTGACCGGCGAGGATGATGAACAGAACAGGCTTCCACCAGTGGGAAGCCAGCACCGCGAACCCTGGCATGCTTCTCCGTGCTCCTGCTGAGGAGTTGTGACGATGTCGCTCGCGCGACAGCCGGGACAGCGTCGACCCCGGCCCGCGATGAATCCGACGGAAGCCGGAACCTGCGGCAATTTAAGCGCGGAAGCGCCACCTGCCAACATTCGAACCATCTTCGCCCCGGCTGCCATCACTCGACTCGTGAGTCCGCCACCGGTAACGGCTTCGGACTTCTTGCCGCATCGCTCGAAGCATCGTAGCGTCGAATCGTGACAAAGACCCCGCGCCCACCGGCGCCATCGCGCCCGCCCGGCGCCGCAATCGCGGGCCGCGCGACCACCG
Source organism: Gemmatimonadaceae bacterium (assembly GCA_036376535.1). Lineage (GTDB taxonomy): Bacteria > Gemmatimonadota > Gemmatimonadetes > Gemmatimonadales > Gemmatimonadaceae > JADGGM01. The sequence goes on from DASVAC010000140.1 coordinate 6,276, forward strand.
ATGGCACCGAGCGCTACGCCGAGCGACACGCGTCGCACTTCGCCACGGACTATTTCCGTTCGTTCACGGCCAATCGGCTCCGCGTCTCATCGATCGGACTCGGCACCTACCTCGGCGAATGCAGCGGGGACGATGATCGCGGCTACACCGAGACCGTGCACCTCGCGCTTGCATCGGGCGTGTCTCTGGTCGACACCGCCATCAACTACCGCTGCCAGCGGTCGGAACGCGCGGTTGGGCGGGCGCTTTCGCGCGCTGTTCGGGAAGATACGGCCGCGCGCGACGAGATCGTCGTGTGCACGAAAGGCGGATACATCCCGCTGGATGACGTTCCGCCCGCCACCCGCGAGGAATATCAGGCCTACGTCGAGCGAGAGTATTTCGCCACGGGCATCGCCACACCCGACGACGTCGTCGCCGGCGGACACTGCATCGCGCCGGCATTTCTCGCGGCGCAGATCGAACGCAGCCGCGCGAATCTCGGGATCGACACGATCGACGTGTACTACGTCCACAACCCGGAGCAGCAGCTCGACGCGATCACGCCCGCCCAACTCGGGACGCGTCTGCGCGCGGCATTCGAAATGCTCGAGCAGCAGTGCGACGCCGGTACCATCTGCGCCTACGGCTGCGCCACCTGGAACGGGTTGCGCGCGACGCCGGGTACGCGGGGCCACCTGAATCTCTCGGATCTCGTCGCGATCGCGCGCGACGTGTGCGGCGACCGTCACCACTTCGCCGCCGTGCAGCTCCCGCTCAACCTGGCATTGACCGAAGCGGTGCGGATGCCCACGCAACAGTTAGGCGACCACGCCGTGCCGGTCCTCGAGGCCGCTGCCGAGTTAGGCGTGGCCGTCGTGGCGAGCGCGGCGTTGCTCCAGGGCAAGCTGGCGCACCACCTCCCGCCTACCGTGCACGAAGCGCTGCCCGGCTTCTCGACCGATGCCCAACGCGCGATTGCGTTCGTCCGGTCGCTGCCCATGGTGACCGCGGCCCTGGTGGGGACCAAATCGGTTCGACATCTGCACGAGAATCTCGCCGCCGCGCGACGTGCCTGAGGGCGCGCCTCCCGCGGACGACGCGCGGCGCGGCGCATCGGAGTCGTCGAGCCATCGATCGCCCGATGGCCACTTCCGAAACCCGTGGCCCGATGCGAACCCGCCGACCTTTCGCGACGTCATCACGTGGAGCCGGACGCGTCGCTCGACATCGCCGCGCCCGAACCCCGTGCTGCCGTCTCGCGTCCAGCCGGACATCGAGAGCCCGCGCGCCGCGGCGGACGCGCTGTCCGCCACGTGGATCGGGCACTCCACGGTGTTGCTGCAGGTGGGCGGACTCAACGTCCTCACCGATCCGATGTGGAGCGGCCGCGCGTCACCCGTGCAATGGGCCGGCCCGCAACGCCTAACGACGCCGGGGGTCGCGCTCGACGCGTTGCCGCCGATCGACGTCGTGCTCCTCTCGCACAACCACTACGACCACCTCGACGCCGTGTCCGTTCGCGCCATCGCACGCGGCCATCCATCGGCGCGCTGGTTCACACCGCTCGGCGTCGCGCGCTACGTTAGGCGCTGGGGAGGGCGCGCCGTGACCGAGCTCGATTGGTGGAATGCCGTGAACGCGGATGCCCTCCGCGTCGCCTGCGTGCCCGCACAGCACGCGAGTGGTCGTACGCCATTCGATCGCATGCGCACCCTGTGGTGCGGGTGGACGCTGCGCACCGGTCAGCACGCCATCTATTTCGCCGGTGATACCGCGTATCATCCCGAGTTCGGCGAGATCGCGCGCCGCGAGGGGCCCTTCGATCTGTGTATCCTGCCGGTCGGCGCATACGAGCCGCGGTGGTTCATGCGCCCCGTGCACGTGAATCCCGACGAAGCCGTGCGGGCGTACACCGACGTTGCCCGCGCGCATCCCGAATCCGCGCCGCCCATCGCGCTCGCCGTGCACTGGGGCACGTTCTCCCTTGCCGACGAGCCCGTGGACGAACCGCCCCGCCGCGCGGCCGAAGTCTGGCGCGGGGCGGGGCTGCCAAGCGAGAACCTGTGGATCCTTTCGTTAGGCGAAACGCGCCGCGTCCCGACCCGCGGCGCATGAGCGGCATCCGCCGCCCGCGCGCCACTGCGTGCTCACTTCTCGATCGAGACCGGCGTGACCAGCACGTGCAAGTTGTGGTTGATGCGGAGTCCCGCCACGCCCTCGGTGGGCAGTTTGCTTCGCGGCACCGCATCCACCAGCTTGTCGTTCACCATGAAGTGCGCGGTGTCCTTCGCGAAGTGGACTTTGAGCGAGTACGTCGCCTTACCCGACGCATCCTCCTTCGGCACGTTCGGGCTCGCGGTCCAGTCCACCACCGATGACGTCTTGGCGCCGTCGCGCCGTTTGATCAGGAACTCGCCCGTGCCGCGCACGAGGAAGTACCCGTAGGTCTGCTGCGCGCGGTCATCCAGATGCTGGCCGCCGAAGAACACACCGTACGCCTCGGGGTGCTTCGGTTTCTCGAGCTGCTGGATTGTCGCCGTCACGGCGTAGACGCCCGATCCCGAGTCTTTGGCTGCGTACAGAATGTGAGCCGGCCCAGTCTGTACTTCCCACTTTCCGCCGTTCGCCGTGTACTTGGCGTTCGAGATGCTGGCGTCGGCGTGGTCGGTCATCGCCGTGAAGCCAGCCGGCACGCCGGTGCCCGGCGCGGCCTTGTCCGAGTCCGCCATCCCCGCCATTCCCTTCGACGTGTCCGACGCCGCTGCCGCCGGCGCGCTCGCGGAATCCGCCGCGCCGGTCTTGCCGGCGTCGCTCGTCTTCGCGCACGCCGCAGCCAGGAATGCGAGTGCAGTCAGAGCCCAAGTCGTGGTACGCACATCTCCTCGCTTGCTGAAGTGAATGTTCGTGCCGCTAATATACCGGCCGCGCGCCGCAGGGTCAGTGTTGATGCCGCGGCGCCGCCAACGCATCCTCCGCACATGAGCGTCGAACACCAGCCCGCCCGTATCATACGCATGTCCGATGGCGCGACCTGGACGGTCGAATTCCAGCACGAGCGCGCGCAGCTCATGCGGCGCGGAAGCGAGCGCGAGCGCAGATTGTTCGTGTTCTTCCGGGACGATCGCGGACAGCTGCGCCGAGCCGTCGTGCCCGAGGATGCGAAATCCAACGCCACCGACGAGGATCTCCGCCGCGCCTGGGAAAAGGCCGAGCGCCTGTCGCCGGCAAGCCCGCCCTGACGTGTTCCGTTAGGACTCGAGGGACGCGCCGGACCCCGCGCGCAGGTATTCAGCCATCCACGACCCGACCAGCCCCGACACGCGCTCGCGGGCGTAGTCCACCGTGATCACGTGCCCGCTCCCGGTCACCCACTCCAGGCGCTTCACGGGCGCGCCGATTGCCGCGAACGTTTCCTCAGCGGCCTTCATCGTTAGGCGGTTGTCTTCGCGCGACTGGACGTACAGCGTCGGTGCGCGCACGCGGCCCAGCACGCCGCGCGCCGCCGACGCCAATGCCTCGAGATCGGCGAGCAGCCGGGGCGTCGACGCGCCGTAGCCCAACGAGCGCGCCCGCTCCTCCGGATCGCGAATCGACAGGGGATTGCTGACGCCCCGCCCGACGTAAGGCATCACCACCCCGGCCGCCGGCGCCACGTGTGTGAACCATCGCAGGCTGCGCGGCGTCTCGATGTACGGCGCCAACAGAACGAGGGCAGCGACCTGCGGCTGATCGATCGCGACCAGTACGGCGAGTGCGCCGCCCATGGACAACCCGACGACCCCCACGCGCTCGTATCGCGCGGCAACGTTCGCGTACGCGTCGCGCGCGGCGTTGAGCCACGTCCCGCGCGCCGACCCACGAAACGCTTCCAACGTGCGACCGTGGCCGGGCAAGAGCGGCGCATACACCGAGAATCCGCGCGCGTGCAAATCCGCCGCGAGAAAGCGCAGCGTGTCCGGAGAGTCGCCGAAGCCGTGGATGAGGAGGACCGCATCGCGCGCACCGGGCGCGGTCAACTCGATCGGGCCCGCACCGGGAACGATCCCATCGGCGCCCAACGGCAGCCGCGCGGCCACCGTGCGCTCCACGCGCCGCCGCGACGCAGCTCGCGTCACGGCGGCGACGATCAGAATGGCGAGCAGGACGTACGGGATCACTCCCTGATGTCTGCTCCGCTGGCAGTGCGTTCGTCGAACAGGGCGATGGTCGGCCGGGCCGTCGTCTGCCGGGCCATGCGGCCCACGAGTCCGTCCAGATCGGCGATCACGAGGCCGTTCCCCGCGCGCTGAATGAGTCCCTCGGCGGACAGCCGGCCTAACACGAGGGAGATGGATTCGCGCGTCGCGCCCACCAACTCGCCTAACAGGCGCCGCGACACGACGACGTTCTCCTGCGCGATCGTATCCGCCGGAACGTCGCGGCTCTGCGCCATGCGTACCAGCGCCGCGACCAACCGCTGCTCCACCGTCAGCGTCGCGTACTGTCCGAACTTGTCGAGGATCTCGGTGCGCTCCGCCATGAGCTGGCGCACCAGGGCCAGCGCGTGGATCGGCTGCTCGCGCATGAGCGCGCTGAACCGCGCCGTGCTCAGATGCAGCGTTTCCGTCTCGTCCTCGGCTCGCGCCTGACTCGCATAGCGCGCGTCGGTTTCCAGTCCCTCGCCGCCGAACGTCTCGCCCGGCGTCGCGACCCAGGGTACGAAGCTGCGCCCCGACGCAACGGGATTCCGGAGTGCGACCTGCCCGCGCACGACGATGAACACGCCGTCCGCCAGGGCTCCCTGTTCGTAGATCGCGAAACCGGCGGGCCAAAACGTGCGAGCGCCGTACTTGGCGATCGCTTCCCGTTGCTCGCGTGACAAACGTGTGATTTCTTTCATGTGCACAGCCGCCGCGTCACCCACAAATTGGATCACGAGCCCCCGCTCCGCACCCGCCAATGGTTTGGCGACATCGGCGGAACGTATCTTGGCGTCATGAGTCCGCAATGAACGGGCCGCGCCTTGGTATGGCGAACTGAACTGGTGAATATTAGACATACCTAATTCTCGTTGAATATCTCGCCAATGTCGCGCCGCCCACCTCCTGAATCCAGCCCTGCATCGGTCGTCGTTCTGGGCGCCGATGCGGTGCTCGCGGCGTTGCCGGCGACGTCGGTGCAGTTGTCACATGCCTGTCGGGCCCTCGGGTACGACATGGCGTTCCCCGCGACGTGGGGCGACGAGTTGGTCGCCGAAGGCTGTCTCAAGTATCTCGCCGCGCACGAACCCGAGACCGCCATTCTCTCGGCGTGTCCGCACGTGGTCGATCGCCTAACGCGCGCCGGCGCCGAGCTCGTGCCGCACATGATCGTACTGGCTGCGCCCCCGGTTGCCGCCGCGCGCTATCTGCGCACGGCATTTGCCCAACGCACGGTCCACATCACGTACGTCGGTTCGTGTCCGGCCGCGGATGATCCCAGCATCGATGCGCGGCTCGAGCCCGGCGCGTTCCTCGATGCGCTGGTCGAGCGCGGAATCGTGCTCGCCGATCTGCCCGAATTCTTCGAGTCGGTGCTCCCGCCCGATCGCCGGCGCTACTTCTCCCTGCCTGGGGGCGTGCCGTCCGCCGAGCATCTGGCAACCGATGACCCGAGGCGCGCGCTCGTCGAGCTGGACGGCGAGGACTTTCTCGTCGATCTCGCCCAGCGTCTCCTCACGCGGCAACACGCGTTGATCGACGTCTCGCTCGCCGCGGGATGCGCGTGCGCTGGCTCGCCGCGCGGCGCACGCGCGACGCTCGTGGCCCTCGAGCCGCCGCGGGCCCGTGCTCCGGTGCTGGATCCGGCTATTGCAGTCGACGTCGCGCGGCCCGATGCCGCCGAGGGGATCGACCCCGTGCGACCCGAACCCGAGCAGCGGGACGACCCCGCACCGCCGGCGCCTAACGCAACACGCGTCTCGCGCGCGGCTGCCCCGCCGTCGGTGCAGCGCGCGGGCGCCGCCATTCCGCGCGCGTTCGCGGCGCACCGCGCACTCGCCAAGCGCCGCGAGCGTACGCCGGTCGTGCACGCGCCCACCACGTATTCCACGCGCCCGCGTCCGAAGTCGCCGGTGGCACCGGTGATTCCGCTCTCTACCGACCGGCCGCCGTTCGTGCCGCCTAACGCTTTGACCGGCCGGTGACCGCCGCGGTCGCGTCCTGGATCGCGTGCGTCGCCGCGTCGAAGCGCGCCGCCAGGTCCGCGAGCTCGCGCGTGGTGAGATCGCGGTCGCCCGCGCGGATCGCTTCGTTCACCGACGGGAAGACCATGTTGGCGTACCCGTTGTCCTCGTCGGCGGCGTAGATCACGTTCCGGAACCACGGCCGCGTACGCAGGCCGTTCGGTCGCGTGAACGAACGCTCCACGCGCAGCAGCGCCGCATTCGTCCGCACGTCCACGTCGCGCGACGGCGCGCCGCGCGCGAGGACCGAATCACGCGCGGCATCGAACGCCGTCGCCGCCTGCTGCATGCGATCGATCGCGGCGGCGAGCGCGGTCGTGTCCACAGTCCAGCCCTTTGCCTTCGCCGCCGAATCGACGCGCGGCACATAGGTCCGCATCGTCTTCGCGTACTCGACGTAGTCGTACGGCAGAATGTCCGCGTCGGCGAAGCGCTCGACCATCGCCGCGCCGATGCGCGCCGCGGCAGCATGGTATCCGAACGTCGGGTCGCCGAACTTCGCCATCCAGTGGTACGAGTCGTAGAGCGAGTGATAGACGCCGCCGGCGCCGCCGAATCCCCATTCGGCGATGGGAATCCCGAAGTGATTGTAGAATCCCGCGAAGTCGCTGCCGCCGCCGGGATCACCCATGCGCGGCTGCGCGCTGTCCGGCACGTTGGACCGCTTGCGCCACACATCGTAAACGGTGCCGGTCCCGCTCGGATCGGGAACGTGCCTAACTACGTCGCGCAACGTGGAGCGAATAGAGGGCGAGCCGCCGCCGCCGAACGCCGGCCCCTGCGCCGCGACATCCTGATTGAAGTACGCCACCGCGCCCTTGAGCAGCCTCAACGAATCGTCTTCCACGTATTCGGTGGAGCCTAACAGACCCCATTCTTCGGCGTCCCACGTCGCGAAGACGATCGTGCGCTTCGGCTTGTAGCCCGCGCGCACCGCCTCGGCCACTGCGCGCGCCGCTTCCATCACGCTCACCGTTCCGCTCACGTTGTCCGCCGCGCCCGGACCCCACGCGTCGCGATGTCCGCCGATCATCACGATCTCATCCGGGAATGCGCTGCCGCGCACGACGCCGAACGTATCCCAGATCGTCTTGATGGCCGCTGTCGCCGTGTCGCTGTGCACGATGAGATGCGCGGCCACCGGTCCCGGACCCGCGTGATAGCGGAAGGGCAACCCGCCCTGCCAGCTCTGCGGAATCTCTTTACCACGCAGACCTTCGAGCAGCTTGGCGGCGTTGCCGTACGACATCGGAATCACGGGAATGTGCGAGATCTCGACCGAGTCGAGCGGCACGCGGTGAACACCCGGTTTGCTCGCGTAGCCCGGCGTCGTCGGATCGCCATCGGGGTTGAGCACGCTCCCGCGCTGCACACCGTTCGCGTTGCGCATCGGTCCCTGCGGATACACGTCGCCGCGCGTGAAGCCGTCGTCCGCCGGATCGCTGTAGATGATCAGACCGATCGCGCCGTTCTTCTCCGCTTCGCGCGCTTTGATGCCGCGATACGACCGCCCGTACCGCGCGATCGCGATCTTGCCCTTCACCGACACGCCTAACGAATCGAGCTGCGCGTAATCTTCGATGAGCCCGTAGTTCACGTACACGACCGGCGCGGAGACGTCGCCGGTGCCGCTGTAGCCGTTGGAGATCACCGGCTCCTTCACCGTCCACGACGTGGTGTCTTCAGGCACCGGGCCCTCGGCTAACCGAAGGGGCAGGGTGTCCGGTGCGACACGCCACGCTTCCATGAGCGTGGTGTGCGGCATCCAGACGTCGTAGGCGCGCACGTTGGTCTCGAGTCCCCAGCGCTTCATTGCGTCGATCACGAAGTCGCGCGTGCGCGCTTGCGCGGGCGTTCCGGCGACGTGCACGTCGCTCGACAGCGTACGCGAGTCCGCTCGCGCCTGCGTGCTATCCGGCCGCGCCGTGGTACTCGCCTCGAGTGCGCGTTCGCGCTGCGCCTCGGCGGGCGCATAGCCCGGCAGCGTTGCCTGTTGACCGTAGACGCTGCTGACACACACGACCAGGGCGACCGTCGCGAACGCGACCTGCAAATGAGCACGCATGATGTTGGGGTTTAGTGAGTATGGACTCGAGCCATCGACGCATTCGACCGGCCTACGCAGGCGGCGCACGAAACGTTGCCGGTCGGCGTCATGCGTCTACCCGTGCGACAGGAACGCGTCCCGCGCGCCGGTCACCACGAACTGCACCGCGACCGCGGCGAGCAACAGACCCATGATGCGCGTCATCACACGGATGCCGGTCTGTCCGAGAAACACCACCAGCCGCTCGCCTAACCGAAGCGCGCCCCAGGACAGCGCCGCGGTCAGCACCACCGACCCGTAGACCACCACCGCCTCCGGCACCGACCGCGCTTGGTTCGACAGCACCATCACCGTCGAGATCGCACCGGGACCGGCCAACATCGGCATCGCCAACGGCGTGAGCGCGACGTCCTCCTTCTCCGCGCCCTCCGCGATTTCGGTGCTGCTCTCCTGCGTGCTGCGCTGCCCGCGCAGCATGTCCATCGCCACGTACCACAGAATGAGTCCGCCGGCGATGCGAAAGGCCGGCAGCGTGATGCCGAACAATCGGAAAATGAGGCGGCCCGCGATCCCGAACACGATCATGAGCACGGCCGCGGCGATCGTCGCGCGCGTTGCCGTCGTCCGCCGCTGCGCCGGCGTCTCGTTCCGCGTGATCACGAGATACGTCGGAATCACCGCGATCGGGTCGACGATGAACAGAACCGACGTGAACGTGATCAGCGCGAACTGCAGGAAGTTGCTCAAGTAAGATTGCGCAGGGCAGGGATCATCGGGTCGCCGTGGGAACGGCGGAAATTAACCAACTGCCGCCGTCGAACCAAAGCCGGGGCGACTCATCGGTGTTGCAGCTCGTCGAGCACCACGAGCAACGCGTTGCGCAGCCGCTCTTCGCGCATGGGTCCGTCGCGAATCGTCGCGCCGAGGTGCGAGAGCTGCGCGAGCATCTCGCGCTCGACGAACGCCTCGGGCTCCCGCACGCCGAGCGACTCCAACGAGCAGAGCGCGACCGACCGCAACAGCTTTCTCGTCTCGCGCGACAGACCGGCCAGCACTCGCGGATCGGCGGTCTGTTCGGGTGCCGGATCCTTTCGCCTGCGCGGCGCCGAGCGCAACGACGACAGCGGCGCGAGCGTCACCACGAACGAGCCGGCGGTGTGCTCGCGCACCGCAGCGACCACGCCGCGACGCCGAAGCGTGCCCAGTAAGGCGAGAATCGCCTGGCGCACCACCGACACGCCGGCGATGCTCCGGTTGCCGCGTCCCGTGATCACGAGTACGTCGCCGACGCGCTCGACCTGCTTCTGGCGCAGCCAGGATTCCGCACGAGCCGTTGCTTGGGCGGGTGTCGGCAGAACGGCCCGGAGATTCAACGTCCTCCCCGAGCCGAACCGCGCTTCATCCAACGCCGTGAGCGCGCTGCGCGTGCGCGGTCCCTCACGGGCCATCATGACCTTCCGTTAGAACGTGACGCCGACGCTGATCGGCAGCATCTGTGTGCTCGAACCGGTTGTGAAGATGTCGTGCCAGCGGATCTCGGCGAAGGTCGAGAATCCGGTGAGTTGCACACGGAGACCCGCGCCGAGATTGATGCCGAAACGCGTCTCGGAAAACGCACTCGCATCCGACGGCTCGAACCTGACGTTGTAGCCGCCGACACCGCCAATGATGTACGGCTTGATCAGCGGTTGCGGTCCGAATGCATACGTGGCGTTCAGTGTCACCGCGATCACGCGGGTTTTTTCCGACTCCGCCGTACAACCGCCGCCAGGGTTACAAAATGTACCAAGGTCCTTGCTGCCTAACTGATGCCACGCCCCTTCCACACGGAAGCCGAGCGGCACGAGCGGAAGACCGAGATCCACTAACGCACCGGCGTGCCACCCCGATGATGAAACATTCGAGAGGTTGCCGATTGGAAAGGTCCCGCCGCCCACGATGCCGAATCGCGCGGGACTCGAAGCCAGCTGCGCCGACGCCGGCACGGCGACGGTCAGTGACGTGATAGCCGCAATCACACTCCACACCATGCGTCTCATGCAACGCTCCCTGTTAGATGCCTGCGTCTCTGCGACCGGCCACTGGTCGCGACGATGCATTCTCCAACCCTCACGTGCCGCAGCCCCATGCGCAAGACGCGCGCCCCGCTAGAGAGTCTAGCCGTGTCAGGCAGTGTCCCGCCTCGTCCGCCCTCTAGAACCGCAAGCCAATGCTCACCGGAATCATCTGCGCGTTACTGCCGCTCGTATTGATGTCGTGCCATCTCGCTTCTACGAAGACAGCGAAACTTGCGACTTGCACGCGCACTCCGGCGCCCACGTTGATTCCGAACTTGGTCTCCGTCGTGGTCTGGAAGTCGCTTCTCACTCCTTGCGATGGCGGCAGCGGCGCGGGTGACGTGGTTCGCACGCTGTACTCGCCCACTCCACCAATCACGTATGGCTTGACGATCGGCAACGGAAGCACCGCATACGTCGCGTTCAGTGTGATCGCGACGATGCGCGCACCAGTTGTACCGGTCGTGCCGGCGAACGGTTTGTCGTGGAACTGATGCCACGCTCCTTCCAGCCGAAATCCGACCGGCACCACCGGAAGGTTCAGCTCGATGAAGGCTCCCGCGTGCCAGCCGGAATTCGCTAAATCAGACAGCCTCCCGGCTGGGGAAGACGTGCCGCCAACCAAGCCGACTCCGATCGGACTCGAGATCTGTGCGTGCACCGCCGACGTGCCACCGGTCACGACGAGCCCAGCGATCACGACAAGCGCTAACCAAGATGATTTCATGTGCGCACTCTGCCAGGTAGTTGAACCGTATGTTGAGAAATGAGACGCGCCCGCGCGGATCGCGGCCGCTGGCGCACGCCCGCGCGAAATCCGCGCCACCTTAGAACCGAATGCCCACGCTGATCGGCACCATCTGGGTGTTCGTCCCATTCGTCAAGATGTCGTGCCATCGCGCCTCGACAAACGCGGAAAACCAATCCGCGCGCAGGCGCACACCGAACCCGGCATTGAAGCCGAAAGCCGAGCGAGTCTTGACTGCCGTGCAGTTACCAAAGCCCGTGCTGCATGGAATCAGAGTCGGCACGTCCGATCGGACACTGTATTCGCCGATACCGCCAATGATGTACGGTTGGATTGCCGGCCGAGGCAGCACGGTGTACGTCGCGTCGAATGTGCCGGCGAGTACGCGCGGGCTTCCGTTAGCACCCGGCAGGTGCTTGTCCCCGAGCGCATGCCATGCGCCCTCCAGCCGAATCCCAATCGGCGTGGCCGCCGCCGTGAGGTCGAGAAACGCACCGGCATGCCAACCGGACTCGGCCACGCCCGACAAGAATCCCGACGGATACGTGTACCCGCCCATTACGCCGAATCCGAATTGCGTCGCGCCCTGCGCCTCGCACACGACACTGCCACGGAGCGCCATCAGCCCAACGAGCCCCACCATCGTCGCCCAAGATCGCGTCATCCGCGCGCTCCATTCGAAGGTGACCACCGTGCGTTAGACATGCGAGCGCACGCGCACGTCACCGGGGCGCGCGAGCGGCGCACCCGGAATAGTGTCGTCTAACGTGTGGTTGCACAAACGGCGGGCTGAAGCGTGTGCGCCTTACGCAGCGGCGTCGATGACCTCCGCCACCATCGTCCGCGAGACGCAAACTTCTCGACACGCCGACCGCCGCGCGCACGTCGCGCAGTCGCGCCGCAGCTTCTCGGGATATCGCGCGCGGTCGTCCACGCCGTAGCCCACGGCCTCGAAAAACCCGGGCGTGAGCGTGAGCGCAAAAACTTCCGCCACGCCGCGAATCTGCGCCAGGCGTTCCACGGCCGATACGATGGCGCGCCCAACGCCGTGTCCATGTGCCTCCGGCGAGACCGCCACCGACGCCACTTCGGCTAACGACGGCGAGTACTGCTTGAGCGCGCCGCAGGCGACGACGCGCCCATGACCATCGACAGCCACGACGAAGTCA
>DASVAC010000141.1:0-20828 GCA_036376535.1 Gemmatimonadaceae bacterium
TCGATCCCGGTGGCGGCGTACTCACGGCACGCATCGGTCATCGGCACACCCAGAAACGCCCTCAAACGCTCGGCGCTCTCCTTGGGCGCCGTGCACAGATCTTCGAACCGGAAATCGAGCACATCCGACTCAGGCAATTGCTCGCGGAACGCGTCGAACCGGTCCACCTGATACGCCCACGATACCGCCGCGCGGAGATGCTCCGGCATGTCGAGCGCATTGCACGCGCCGAGCACCGCTTTCCCAACGCGATGCCGCGGGTTGTCGGTGAGATGCGTCTTGAACGCGACGTCGCGCCCGTCGCGCACGAGGTGGAGATACTTCGCGTGTGGAAACGTGCGCGCGACGTAAGGCGCGATGAGATATGTTTCGGGAAATTTCCAGCCCCACATTCCACTCGGGCTCCCGAGTCCAGCGTAATACTTGGACACCGCGGCCTTGAACCGGCGCAGCGCCGGTTCCCGCACCTGCGTCGGCGACGTCACGTCGAGATTGTGTGCCGCGAGCGCCTTGATCTTGTTCGTGAAGGTGACATCGTCGGGGTCGCCCTCGACGTGCGGGCTGCTCGTGCCCAACTTGACTCCCAGGTGGACGCACATCCACGCCAACACGCGTGTGCCGCTATGACCGCGACCCAACAGCACCACGGGGCTCATCGCAGCGAGCGACGCGCTCCGTGAGGCATTCGATCCGAGCAGAACGTCCAGAAACTCCATCTCACCGCCTTCGGGAACGAGACCTGCAGCTTCCAAGCGGACCCGACATTAACCAGAATACACCCCAATACAACCGAGTCGCCAGCGTAGATGGGGGCCTTCGTAATGCGAGCTGCCCGTGGCTGACCAACTGAGCGCCGAACCTTTTCAGACGCACATTCCGGCGCGTCTGGACCGACTGCCGTGGTCTCGTTTCCATTGGCTGATTCTCATTGCGCTCGGCGTCACGTGGATCCTCGATGGACTCGAGGTGACACTGGCCGGCGCCGTGAGCGGCGTGTTGCAGGATCCGGCGGTGATGAACTTCAGCGCGACGCAGATCGGGGAGATCGCGTCGACCTACGTCATCGGCGCCGTCCTCGGCTCGCTCGTGTTCGGTCATCTCACGGACCGGTACGGGCGGCGAAAGCTCTTCTTTGTGACCCTCGCCGTGTATCTGGTGGGCACGCTGCTCACGGCGTTCTCGTGGAACCTGACCAGTTTCATCGCCTTTCGGTTCCTCACCGGCGCCGGCATCGGCGGTGAATACGCCGCCATCAACTCGGCGATCGACGAGTTGATCCCGGCTGCATATCGCGGGCGAGCGGACCTGATCGTGAACGGGAGCTACTGGATCGGCGCCGCGATCGGCTCCGCGTCCACGCTGCTCATTCTCGACCCGACGGTGCTGCCGCCCGCGCTCGGCTGGCGCGTGGGCTTCGGGATCGGCGCCGCGTTAGGCCTGCTGATCCTGTTCCTGCGCAAGAGCATCCCCGAGAGTCCGCGGTGGCTCATGACGCACGGCTCGGGTGAAGAGTCGCACAAGATCATGGATGCGATCGAGGCGCGGGTGGAGCGCAGCCTCGGGCGCACGCTGGACGTGTGCACCAGCGAGCCGTTAGTCATCCATCCGCGCCGCAGCTTCGGCTTCGGCCTGATCGCGCGCGTGATGTTCAAGGAGTACCGGCAGCGGTCGGTGCTCTGCCTGGCGCTGATCACGTCACAGGCGTTTCTCTACAATGCGGTGTTCTTCACGTACGTCCTCATCCTCACGCGGTTCTACGACGTGCCCGCGCCGCGGACCGGGATCTATCTCTTCCCGTTCGCGCTCGGCAATTTTCTCGGGCCGTTGCTGTTAGGCCATCTGTTCGACACGATCGGGCGAAAGCAGATGATCGCCGGCACGTACGCGATCTCGGCGGCGCTGTTGGTAGTGACGGGCTGGCTGTTCGCGCAAGGCTATCTCTCGGCGACGTCGCAGACGGCGCTGTGGTCGGTCATTTTCTTCTTTGCGTCGTGCGCGGCCAGCTCGGCCTATCTCACGGTGAGCGAGATCTTCCCACTCGAGATCCGTGCGCTCGCGATCGCCTTCTTTTATTCGTTGGGCACTGCGGCGGGCGGGATCGTGGCGCCCACGTTGTTCGGGCACCTGATCGGCAGCGGCTCGCGCGTGCAGTTGTTTCTGGGGTACGTGCTGGCCGCGGTGCTGATGTTCGCGGCTGCCATCGTGGAGATGATCTACGGCGTGAAAGCCGAGCGGACGGGTTTGGAGGACCTGGCGGCGCCGCTCTCGGCGCTCGTGTACGACCCGCCTACCAGCTCCCCCGCTCACCCAACGACGCAATGACGCGGCGCAGGCGGACCGCCGCGTTGCGCCAATTGCGTTCGACCGACCGTTGGGCACCGTCTGCGTTAGCCGATGCGATGCGCTCGATGATCGCGTCGTGCTCGGCCACGGACCGTCCGATCTCGTCGATGAGTGCGCTCGTATAGAGGCGCACGTATCGTTCGGCCTGCGGTTTGATCGCGTCGTGCAGCGCGCGCAGGCGCGGGCCCGCTCCGGCCTCGACGTAGCGCCGGTGAAACGACATGTCCATCTCGAAAATGCGGAGCGGCTCCGGATGCCCCGGCCGCGACGCTTCGGAGAGTTTGACGTTGATGTGGCGGAGCTGGGTGACCAATGGATCGCGCGTGTGGTCGGGCGCTTCGGCGGCGCCGCGCGCGGCAAGTCCCTCGATGGAGCCGATGATCTCGAACAGCTCGCGGGCGTCTTCTTCGGTGAGCGGCGCGATGACCAGGCGCTGTTCCTTCTTGCGTCCAACGCCCGCGATGTAGCCTTCCTGCTGGAGACGGTGCAGGGCGCTGCGGACCGGCGTGCGGCTCACGCCCAACCGTTCGGCGATGTCGCTCTCTATGATGCGCGAACCGGGCGCGAGGCGTCCGGCAATGATGAGGTCGCGGAGCTGTTCGTAGGCGCGGGCGATGCGGTCGCCGCGCGTGGCGCGTTTGGTAGCGGGTTGGTGCGGCCTGGCGGCTTTGGTTGCCTCGGGCATGGGGCACAAGCTTACAAAGCGCCGGAGAATCGGCAAGACTCGGTGCCGATTTATCGATACGTGATTGTATACCTTGAGGTATACTTTTTAGGGTTGCACGGTTGCATATTGGGCCCGCCGCCGGGAGGGCCGGCCTCCTGCCGTCCCGGCTCCGTGCTTCGTCCCGTTGCCGAACTGCCATGCCCAAGCCGGTGCTCGATTCCGAACGTCCCCGCGCGGTGTCGCTTAACTCATCCATAGAGGTGCGACCCCTCCGCACGCACGAAGAATTCGCGCGATGCGTCGACATGCAGAACGATGTCTGGGGCGCCGAGTTCAGCGAGCGCGTGCCCGCGGCGCTGCTCAAGGTGACGCAACGGATCGGCGGCATCGCTGCCGGCGCGTTCGATGGCGCCGACCTGCTCGGGTTCGTCTTCGGCATGACGGGCCTGGAGGACGACCGCCTGGTCCACTGGTCCGACATGCTCGCCGTGCGCGAAGACATGCGCGACCACGGCATCGGCCGGCGCCTCAAGGAGTACCAACGCGACACGCTCCGTGCGCGCGGCATCACGCGCATGTACTGGACGTACGATCCGTTGGTCTCGCGCAATGCGCACTTGAACATCAACCGGTTGGGCGCGCACGTGGTCGAGTACGTGCCGAACATGTACGGCGGCGATACCAGCAGCGTGCTGCATCGCGGACTCGGCACGGACCGTTTCATCGTCGCATGGGACCTGGACCGCGAGCCACCGAACGCGACACACGTTTCCCAATCGGACCTCGCTGCGCCGCTGCTCAATCCTGTTGGCCCCGATGGCGTCCCCGTCGTTCCTGATTTGACGGGACACGCGAGCAACGTGGTCGTTCGCATTGCGGTCCCGGCGGCCATCGACCAGGTGCAGACGGACTCGATCTCGACGGCAACCCGCTGGCGCGTGAGCACCCGGTGCGCAATTCTGTGGGCGGTCGACGCAGGCTATCGCGTGACCGGGTTCATTCACGAGGATGCTGCGGACTGCAGCTACTACATCTGTACGCCCACTCCACCCTCTGGCCCAACCCAACCGTGACGCTGCGCTTCGATCGCATCGTGTTGCGGGAGATCCGTCTCCCGCTCAAGCAGCCGTTCCGCATTTCCTCCGGCGTGGTGAGCGAGCGGCGCATTGCGCTGGTGGAACTGCAGCATCCCGATGGCATCTCCGGTTGGGGCGAGTGCGTGGCGGGCGAGCAGCCCAACTACAGCGCCGAAACGATCGACACGGCGTGGTGGGCGATCCGTACGTGGATCGCGCCGCGACTGCGCGAGCAGGATCTGCCGTCGCCTAACGCGGTGTACGACCTGTTGTCGCGCGACTTTCGCGGCCACCTGATGGCGAAAGCGTCGGTCGAAATGGCGACGTGGGAGCTCGCGGCGCGGCTCGATGGCGTGCCGCTGGCGCGCAAGTTGGGCGGGACCCGCGACGAGATTCCCACGGGCATCTCGCTCGGCATCCAGAGTAAGCCGGAGGCGCTGGTGGAGCTCGCGCTCAAGGCGCGCGCCGAGGGCTACCGGAAGATCAAGATGAAGATCGCACCGGGGACTGACATCGACTTCGTGTCGGCGGTGCGCGACGAGCTGGGCCTGTCCGTGGACCTCGCGGTCGATGCGAACTCGGCGTACACGCTGGACGACAGTGCGGTGCTGCGGCAGCTGGACACGATGGACCTGGTGATGATCGAGCAGCCCTTGAGCCGCGAAGACCTCGTGCGCCACGCGGCGCTCCAACAGTCGTTGCGCACGCCGCTCTGCCTGGACGAATCGATCACCGACCTCGAGCGGGCCGAGGACATGGTGACGTTAGGCAGCGGGCGCATCATCAACATCAAACCCGGACGCGTCGGCGGATTCAGCTCGTCGCTGGCCATCCACGACTACTGCTGGGCCCACCACGTGCCGGTGTGGTGCGGGGGCATGCTCGAGAGCGGCATTGGTCGTGCACACAACGTGGCGCTGGCGTCGCTGCCCAACTTCACGCTGCCCGGCGACCTGTCGCCGAGCGCGCGCTATTGGGAGCGCGACGTCGTGACGCCCGAGTGGACCATGGACGACCGGGGCATGGTGCGCGTGCCGCTGGATGCGCCGGGCATCGGCGTGACCATCGACATGGACCGCATCGACAACCTGACCGTGCGGAAGGATGTGATCGGGCGCTGATTTCTGGGGGAGGTGGGCGGGATGCTTCCTGACGCGATAGCACATCTCTTTTCCGACGGGACGCGCGACGCGTTGGTGGCGCTGCGTCGCGACCTGCACGAGCATCCGGAATTGTCGTTCGCCGAGCGTCGCACGAGCGCGCAGCTGCACGCCGCGCTCGCGGCGCTCGAGCCCAGGAGCATCGACCGGGTGGCCGAGACCGGTCTCGTGGCGCGGATTCGCGGGCGCGACCCCGATGCGCCGCTGGTCGCCGTCCGCGGCGACATCGACGCGCTGCCCATCCAGGAAGCGACGGGACTGCCCTACGCGTCGCGCACGCCTAACGTAATGCACGCGTGCGGGCACGACGTGCACGCGTCGTGGGCCGTAGGCGCGGCGCAGCTGCTCGCGGCGGCGCCGGCGCACGGCGACGTGCTCGTGGTGTTGCAGCCGGCGGAAGAAACGGGACGCGGGGCGGTGGCGGTGCTCGAATCGGGCGCGCTGGACGACGTGCGCGCGATTTTCGGCGGACACGTGGATCGTCGGTTTGCGGTGGGGCAGGTGGTGGCGGAAGCGGGTCCGTTAGCCGCGGCGGCGGACACGTTCGAGATCGAGCTCACGGGGCGCGGCGGCCACGGGGCGCGTCCGCAGGAGGGCGCCGATCCGATCGTGGCCGCGGCCGGTCTCGTGAGCGCCCTCCAGACCATCATCTCGCGCCGCATCGATCCCGCGCGCGCGGCGGTGGTGACGGTGGGCTCGCTCCACGCCGGCTCGGCGCCTAACATCATTCCGGATTCCGCGGTGCTCGAGGGGACGCTGCGCGCCGTGGACACCGACACGCGGCATTCGCTGCACGAGGAGCTCAAGCGCATTGCCGCGAACACGGCCGCCGCCTACGGCGTGAGCGCGCGCGTGTCGATCGATCTCGGTCCGCCGCCGATCGTGAACCCGCCGGAAACCGCGGCCTGGGCGCGCACGGCGACGGTGCTTGCGTTAGGCCAACAGGCGCTGACGCCGCTGGGCACGCTCAACATGGGCGGCGAGGATTTCGCCTACTACATGGAGCGCATCCCCGGCTGCTTCCTGCGCATCGGCGCGCGCGAAGATGGCGGCGAGCCGATTCCGGCGCACTCGGCGCGATTCTATCCGGCTGAGGAGAGTCTGTTCGTTGGCGCGGCCGTGTTGGCCGAGACGGCGCGGGTGGCGTCGAAGGCGTTGGCGGCAGGAGGCTAGTGGCGGATACGTGAGCACGACTGGGCTCTCGCGAATCCGCCTCCGACGACGAGGAACGTCTCACGACTGGGAGTGCGGACAAGGCCGGACACGAACGGACAAAACAGGAACTTGTTGGTAGTTTCGGAGCCGGCATCGCGAGCGTTTACAAATCAATTCGCTGTGTCCGACCGTGTCCGGCTGTGTCCGGATGTGCCCGCTATTAACTCGTGGATGCGTGGCAGACAACGGAGGCGGACACGCGAGCGCGGCGCAGCTCTCGCGACCCCGCCTCCGACGACGAGGAAAGTCTCACGCCTGTGAAAGCGGGCGACGCCGGACACGAACGGACACCGGGCCCGGGTCGCCTAACGCGGAACGTACCCGGGCCCTCGCACGATTTCACCGGGCTTCGCGCCGGTCGATCGGCCGTCGGTCACGACTTCGACACCGTTCACGAACACGTGCTGCATGCCGATCGAGAGCTGGTGCGGCTGCTCGTACGTCGCGCGATCGATGATCGTGTTCGGGTCGAACACGACGATGTCGGCGTGCATGCCCTCGTGGAGCATGCCGCGGTCATGGATCGAGAGACGCGCGGCCACGGCCCACGTCATCTTGCGGATCGCATCCTCGAGGCGCAGCACGTGCTGCTCGCGCACGAAGCGGCCTAACACACGCGGATAATTGCCGTACGAGCGCGGGTGGGTCATGCCCTGCGCGCTGTCGGGGTCGAGGCCCTCGGCGTCGGTCCCGAATTTCATCCACGGCTGCTGGATCTGCATCGCGACGTTCGAGTCGGATGCGATGAACAGGATTTGGCCCAGCCGGTTGTGCTCGGCGATGGTCAGGTTGATGACGGCGTCGGCCCAGTCAGTGTGGAGCGCCTGCGCGATGTCGGAGAGGCGCTTGCCCTCGAACTGCTTGAGCGTGTCTTCGTGGAAGCCGAGCACCTCGACGTTGGCCGGCGTGGCGCCGAGGCAGAGGTTCTCCCAGCTGCTCTCGACCTGCGTCATGTCCGTCTTGATCTTGGCGCGCGTTTGCGGATCGCCTAACCGCTCGAGCAGCTTGCCGTCGGCGTGCGCCCACGGTGGAATGCACGACGAGAAGCCGTTGGCTCCCGCGGTGTAGGCGTACTGGTCGGCGGCCACATCCTGACCGGCTGCGCGCGCGGAGTCGATCTTGGCGACGACCTGCTTGGCCTTGGGCCAGTTGCTGACGCCGGCCGCCTTGAGGTGATAGATCTCGACCGGCACGCCGCCCTCGCGTCCGATCGTGAGCGCTTCGTCGACCGCCTCGAGCAGCCGATCGCCCTCGGAGCGCATGTGCGTGATGTACACGCCGCCGTACGGCGCCATGGCTTTCGCTTCTTCGACGAGCTCCTGCGTGGAGGCGTAGCTGCCCGGCGGATAGATCAACGCGCTGCCGACGCCGAAGGCGCCGTCCTGCATCGCGCGCCTAACGACAGCGCGCATCGTGTCCAGCTCCGCCGGCGTCGCCGGTCCCTCGGCCATGCCCTTGGCGTAGGCGCGCACCGTGGCCGCGCCGACGAACGAGCCGAAGTTGACCGACGCCTTGTGCTGCGCCATCTCCTCGAGCCAGTTGCCGAAGCCGTGCGGCCCCTGGAACGAGGCCATGATCCGTTGTTCGGCGCTGTCGGCGCCGTCGGCGTCGGCGTACATCGGGATCACCTTGTTGTTCGCCGGCGCGGGCGTCTCGCCTTCGCCGAAGATCATCGTGGTGACGCCCTGCGTGGTCATGCTGATCACGCGGCTGTCGCCGTTCACGAGCTCGCCCACCGACTGCGCCTGGATGTCGATGAATCCGGGCGCGACGACCATGCCGCGCGCGTCGATGCGGCGCTTCGCGCGCGCGTGCGCGAGCATGCCCGCCGGCGCGATGCGCGCAATGCGCTCGCCGGTGACGGCGACGTCGCCGTAGAACCAGGGGTTGCCGGTGCCGTCGACGACGCGGCCGCCCTCGATCACGAGGTCGTACGGTCCCTCGAGCGAGGCCGGCGAAGGAGAGGGCGCACCGCCCGCCGAGGCACAGCCGGCGAGCGCGGCTGAGAGCACGAGCAGGGCGCGACGCATGGCGAGTGATCCGTTCACGATGAACCTGTCCGTTAGGCGCCGGACGCGATGCGGTCGAACGGCACGTTGCCGATCCCGTAGTCGCGCCAATCCTTGTAGTCGAAGTGCCACCATTCTTCTTTGTCGACGCTGAAGCCTTGCATCTCCATCGCCTGCCGGAGGAGCGCGCGGAGCCACCGCTGGCGCGACGTGCCGCCGGGATAGTCGGGGTAGCTGCGATCCGTCATCTCGTCGTAGCCGCCCGTCATCGTCACCTGCTGGCCCGTGGCGAGGTCATACAGCGTGAGGTCCACGGCACAACCCCGGTTGTGCTTCGATCCGCTCGACGGATCGGCGACGAACATCTTCTTGTCGTCGGGCGTCGCGTCCCAGAACATCTTCGTCACGAACCACGGGCGGTAGGCATCGTGGATGAGCAGGCCGTAGCCCCGCGCGTGCAGCCATTCGCTGGCGCGCACCACGGCTTGCGCGGCGGGGCGCTGCATGAACGCGCGCGCCTCCTCGTAGAGCGGGGTGCCCATGAAGTTGTTGGACGTGGCGTAGCGGATGTCGAGCTTGATGGTGCTGTCGAGTTGCACGAGCTCGACCAGATCCGCGGGGCGGAAGGTTCCGGTCTCGTGCGGCGGTTGCGCCGCCAGCGCTTCGGTGCGGAGCTCTGCCGTGGGCTTGAGCGGCGTGATGCGGAACTGCGATCCGTCTTCGGGCCCCGTGACCCGCCGCGCGTACGGCACTCCGCCTAACGTCAGGCTCGACGCGCGTCCGGATGGCGCGCGTGTGAACGTCACGCGCTCGCCGGCGTACGCGCCCCGATCCGGCATCCGGAACGTGCCGGCCGACACGGGCTCCAGCGGGTACCGCACGAACCAATCGGCCAGGAGCTCGAGCGTGCCGTGTCGCTCGAGGACGTACATCGTCTGATAGTCCGGCCCGTACTCGCCGACGAGGCCGTGCCAATCATCGGACACGGGAGCCGGCTCGGGCTCGGCCACACGGTGCAGGGTGTCGCCGCCGACGACGATGGTGCTGTCGCCGGCGCGAAGCACGCGCGTGCCGAACGCGAGGCGGCCATCATCGATGAGCGTGTCGCGCAGCACGCGAAGGTCGGCGCGCTCGCCTCCGGTTGCGTGCTCGAGGTAGAGATGCCCCAGGCTCTGGAACAGGTCGACGGCGTTGTCGCCGTTCGCGTAGTGACCGGCGACGTCGTGCGCCAGAGCAGGCGGGACATCGGTGGTGGTGTCGAGCGGCGGCAATGGGGCGTGCCGGCGTTGGGCGAGCACGAGTCGGAGTGCGAGCGTCGCCGCGCGCTGTGTGACGCCGAGCGCGGCATCTTCGGTCGTCATGGCGACGACGCCGACTCTATCGTTAGGCAGCGCGGCGACCTGGGTGGTGAAGCCGTACAGGGCGCCGTGCTGCTCGAGCTCGGTTCGGCCATCGAGCGACGTGAGGCGAAGACCGATCGTGGTGCGCGCGGTGTCGCCGGCTGGAGCGGACGCCGGGCGCATCATCTGGGCGACACTCCGCGCCGACAGCACGCGACCGACGAGTCCGCGGCCGCCGCTTGCGAGCGCGCTCACCAGACGTGCGAGGTCGCCGGTCGTGGTGTAGAGGTTCTCGGCGGGCGCGACGCCGAGGTCGAACATCGGCGCCGGCAGGTCGCGCGGATCGTACGTCCAGAGGCGCGCGTCGGCGAGCGTTGCCGCCACGTTCGTATCGCGTGCGAACGTGCTGTGGGACATGCCTAACGGAGCGAGCACGGCGCGCTGGACGTAGCGGGCGAACGGCTCGTGCTGCGTTGCCTCGATCACGTAGCCGGCGAGCGCCATGCCGGCGTCGGACGCGTGGGTGCGCGTGCCGGGCGCGGACGCGAGCGGCAGCGAGTCGAAACTCCGGACGACGTCGACAAGCGTGCGCGTGCTGTCGTCGGCGCGACCACCGCGCGGCGGCTCGCGATCCAGGCCCGCGCGGTGCGTCATGAGCTCGCGCAGGGTGATGCGCGGGTCGAGCCGAAGATTGGGCACGTAGCGCGACACGGGCGCATCGAGATCGAGAACGCCGCGTTCCGCCAGCTGCAGCATCGCGATGTCGGTGATGATCTGCGACACCTGGCCGGCGCGGTACGTGGTCGTCGGACCCGTGCGAACGCTGTCGCGCGGTCGCGCCATGCCGTAATCCTTGGACCAGATCACGCCATGGTCGTCGACGAGTGCCACGCTGAACGCGGGCAAACCCTTCTGCCGCATCTCGTGCGCGATGAACGCGTCGAGCTCGGCGGCCGCCGCCGGGTCCAGGGACGGCGAACGTGCCGGGCGCATCCCGTTAGGCGGAACGAACGCGGCGAGCGCGGCGCACAAGCCGAGCGCGGCCCACCGATGTGAGCGGAGTGACATGCGGCTGGAAGCGCGATCGAGGGACGTGAGGTCCGGCGCGCGATGCACCGGACAACCGGCGCAGTGGGCTGCACCGGTTGTCGAATTTACGTCGTGGTGTGGCGACCGCCAGTGAACGGGGAATGGGGAAGCGCTCGCTGGCGCTCGCTTGGGGAAGCGCTACGCTTGGGGAAACGACGGCGTCGCCCGCCGGTTCCCCATTTCCCCAAGCGCGGCGCTTCCCCTAGCGAGCGAAGCGAGCGCTTCCCAACTCGTTAAGATCGCACGATCAGCAAATTCCCGTCTACTCGGCGTTCAGATCACGGGGAGCACGAGAATGGCGGATGTCCCACTCGCATTGCCGCTCTTCGCGGTGATGGTCGCCGTCCCGGCACCAACCGCCGTCACGACGCCGCTCGTCGAGACCGTGGCCGCCGCGGTGTTGTCGCTGCTCCACGTGACCGGCGCGCCCGAGATCACGTTGCCCGAGCCGTCTTTCACGGTGGCCGTGAGGGTGGTACTGTCGCCCACGGTGAGGGTCGACGCGCCCGGCGATACCAGGACACTCGCGGCCGGCGGCGGCTGCACTACCACGGTGGCGGTACCCGCCTGGCCCTCGCTGGTCGCGGTGATGGTCGCCGAGCCCGGGGCCACGCCGGTGACGAGACCGTTCGCGTCCACGTTGGCGACGTTAGGCATGTTGCTCGACCACGTGATCGCGCGGCCGGTGAGCGGATTGTGTTGCGCATCGAAGACCGTCGCCGAGAGCTGCGCGGTGCCCGGCAGTACGATCGTGTCGAGTGGCGGCGACACGGACACTGACGCGACCGGCGGCGGCAGCACCGTGATGGTCGCGATGCCCGACGAGCCGCCGGCACTCGCGGCGATCTGCACGGTGCCCGGCGCGACGCCCGTCACGACGCCGGCATCGGTGACGGTTGCGACCGACGCATTGCCCGTATTCCAGAACACGTGCTGGCCGGAGACGACCTGGCCGCCGGGTGCGATCACGGTGGCCTGCAACGTGACCGTGTTCCCGACGGCGACGCTGTCGGTGGCCGGCGACACTTTCACCGACCCGACCGATCCGTTAGGCGCAGTGCTCGAGCTGCACGCGGCGAGGGCGATGAGGGTCCACGACAGGCGTGAGGACCAGCGGACTCCAGTGGTGCGAGATGGACGTATCATGGCGGCGAATGAGCGCTCGTTCGGGCCGGCACGCGCATCATCGCGCTGGGCCGGCAGTTCAGCCCGTTCTTTGCTGCAAGCCACGCGCCGCAACGTGCAGCCCCTTGCGATGTCGTACGATGCGTGTCGATGATGATTCTCAGAATCGCCTAATCTCAGAACCCGAATGCGAGGCCGGTTCAACCAGTCAATGCAACGGGTGCGCCCTCCCTGTGGTCCGTCATTCGTAGTTCGTTTCGTGTTTTCCTACCCGTCGTCCGTCCGTCGTTGTTCGTGACCAGTGCGTCGCACACCCATGATCCGACTGAGAAGCCGGCCACGGCCGTCGCCGGATGACGCGCCCCGAACGACGGACCACGGGTAGGAAAGCACGAAACGAACAACGAATGACGGACCACGGGAGGTTGCCCGCGCCAGATGGAGCCTCGTCGTCAGGTCCGTCGATGGCAACCGTTGCACGCACCGATTGAATCCGCCAATCTCGAGAAAAAGGCTCTATGGCGTGTCCGGCCTTGTCCGGCCTTGTCCGGCCTTGTCCGGCCTTGTCCGACTTTACAGGATCGACCGCGGGTCCACCGCGGTCGCGCGGCGCGCCGGCAAGTATGCGGCAATGGCGCCGACCCCCAAGATCACACCCGCTGCGCCGGCAAGCACCGACGGATCCAGCGGCCGTACGTGAAACACCAGCGACGTCATGACCCGGGCGAATGCCGCGGAGCCGACGAGACCGATCGCGATGCCGGCGATGGTGACCACGAACCCCTGACGCAGCACCAGCCGACGGATGGTGCCGCGGTCGGCGCCGATGGCCATCCGCACGCCGAATTCGCGCGAGCGGAGCTTGACCGCGTAGGCGAGCGCGCCGAAGAGGCCTAACGCAGCCAACAGCACCGCGACGAGCGCGAAGCTGGCCAGCATCACGAGGGTGAACTTCCGTTGGGCAGTGCCGGCGCCGATGGCCTCGGCCAGCGTCATCGGCCGATACATCACGAGTTGCGGGTCGCGCTCGGCGATGATGCGCTGGACCTGCGGAATGAGGTCCGCCGGCGGCGCGGATGTGGACACCACCTGCGTGAGCGCCCAGTTGCGATCGCCGGCGAATTGCGCGTGCGCGTGATAGATGGTCGGCTGCCGGTCGCCCTTGGCGTCCACCGAGACGTCCGGTACGACGCCGATCACCTCCCAGTCGAAGCCGCCGGTCCGCAGCCGTTGACCGATCGGGTCGACACCGGGGAACAGCCGCGACGCGGCCAACGTGCTCACGACCGCGCGCTTGGGTGTGCCGGCGGCGTCGCGCGCATCGAAGGCCCGTCCCTCGAGGATGTGAATGCCGGCCGCACGGAAGTAGTCGCCCGATACGACGCGCTGTTGTGCGCCGATGCCCGCGTCCTTGAGGCCGACGTTAGGCCCGGTGAGCGGACGCGTGCCCCACTCGTGGTACTCGCCGGTGGCCGGCAGCTTCGAGATGCCGCCCGCGGCGATCACGCCGGGCAGCCGGGCGATGCGCGCGTCGATGTCCTCGTAAAACAGCGCGCGCGCCGTGGAATCGTAGCGCGCGTCGGGCAGATGGAGCTCGAACACGAGCGCGCGATCGCCGTCCACACCCAGGTCGAGCGACCGGATGCGATGGAAGCTGACGAGCAGCACTCCGGCGCCGACCATCAAGATGAACGCGAGCGCGACTTGCGCCGTGACGAGCGCGCTGCGTACGCGGTTGTGTCCGCGGCTGCCGGCGAGCGCGCGGTCCTCGCCGCGCAAGGCGTCGATCGGATCGGTGCGCGCGGCGCGGAGCGCGGGCGTTAGGCCGAACAGCACGGCGCTCGCCGTGGTGACGACCACGGAGAACAGGAGCAGGCGCGGATCGAGCGACAAGGTCGTGAGGCGCGGGACGGATCCCGCGCCGAGGTGCACGATGCCGCTCATCGCCGCGCGCGCGACGATCAGTCCCAGCGCGTCCCCGGCGAGCGCGAGCACCAGGCTCTCGACGAGCATCTGCCGGAGCAATCGCGCGCGCCGTGCGCCCAGGGCCGAGCGGAGCGCGAACTCGTGCGCGCGCGCCGAGGCGCGGACGAGGAGCAGCGTGGCCACGTTCACGCACACCAGGAGCAGCACCAACCCGACGGCGCCTAACACGAGCTCGAGCGCACGGCTCGCCGGGCCGACCATGTCCTGCTTGAGCGAGTAGAGTCGTGCGACCGCCCGGGCGGCATCCGGATATTCTCTGCCTAACGTAATGCCCAGGGCATCGAGCTCGGCCTGTGCGCGGGACAGCGGCATTCCGGGGCGCAGACGGCCGATCACCGTGAGGTAATGGTTGTCGACGTTGCTGGGATCGAGGCCCGGTGTCAGGTCCAACGGCGCGTACACATCGGCGCCTGGGCGCAGCGGATCGACGAAGCCCGTGGGCATAATGCCCACGATCGTGTACGGCTTCCCATCCATGACGAGCTCGGCGCCGAGTGCCGAAGGGCTCGCATGGAACCGGTCGACCCACAGATGATGACTGAGAACGACGGACGGCGCCCCGTTTTCCTCGGTTGGCTCGAACGCGCGGCCGATCTCCGGAGGCCGCCGCAGCGCGGCGAAGTACCCGGCACTCACGTAGAGGACGTGGATGCGCTCGGGTTGTCCGTTAGTCCCGATGTCGGCGCCCGCATCATCGTAGGTGAGTCCCGCGGCGAGATGGTCGAACGACGATAGTCGATCGCGATACGCCAGGTACATCGTGGGCGATACGAAATTGTGCGGCGATGGATCGCCCGTGTAGCCCTCGTAGAGGCGGACCAGTTGGCCGGGTTCCTGATACGGCAGCGGTTTGACGAGCGTCGCATCGACCGTGCTGAAGATGGCCGTGGTGCCGCCGATGCCGATGGCGAGCGTGATGATCACGACGAGCGCGAAGGCCGGGGACCGCGCGAGCGTGCGCACGGAGAACGTGACGTCGCGCATGGTGTCGTCGAACAAGCGCGTGCCGCGCGCATCGCGGACATCTTCCTTGGTGCGCTCGAGGCCGCCTAACGCAATGGCGCCGCGCCGGCGCGCCGCGTCGGGCGCGGCCCCCGCGCGCCGCTGGCGCTCGGCCTCCATGTCCATGTGGAAGCGCAGCTCTTCGTCGAGCTCGCGCTCTTCGCGGCGGCGCCAGAGGATGCTCGCGAGCCGCGCGGCGACATCGGAGAGGAGACTCATGCAGTCCCCGGCGCCAGGCGCGCGTTGAGGACGCCGTTCACCGCGCCCGATGCGCGCCGCCACGCTGCGCGCTCGGCCTCGAGTTGGCGTTCGCCGGCCGGCGTGAGCGAGTAGTATCGGGCGCGGCGGTTGTTCTCGGTGGTGCGCCACGACGACGTGATCCATCCGCGGCGGCGCATGCGGACGAGCGCGGGATAGAGGGATCCCTGCGTGATCAGGAACACGTCGTTGGACAACTGCTCGATCCGCTGCGCGATGCCCCACCCGTGCATGGGCTGGAGCGCCAGCGTCTTGAGGACGAGCATCTCCAGGGTGCCCTGGACCAGATCCGTCCGGGAGTCAGCCAATGCGTCTCTCCTTCAGGTTAGCTGAAGGAACAGGGTATGGTGGCTCCTTCAGGTTGTCAACAGGACGAGCGCTTCCCCAAGCGAGCGTGAGCGAGCGCTTCCCTCCTCACAGCTCCTCACCACGCGATGCCATAGTCCTCCCCATGATTACTCGATCCTCCCCACATGCTGTGGTGCGCGGCGTCGAAGTAAATCGCGTTGATCGGACCCGACGTGCGCTCGGCGAACACGAGATGGTAGCCCATCTGGCGCAGCGCGTCGCGCGTGGAGTCCGGCAGCGACGTCGCCACTAACATGCGACCCGGCCGCGACTCGTGCTGTCCAAACGACGAGTGCATCTGGTAGCTGTTGATGTTCGGCGCCTCGCACGCCTGCTGCACCGTCATCCCGAAGTCGACGACGTTGAGGAAGAACTGCAGCAGGTTCTGGTCTTGCGAGTCGCCGCCCTGCACAGCGAACGCGAGGAACGGCGCGCCATCCTTGAGCGCTAACGTCGGCGTGAGCGTGACGCGCGGCTTCTTGCCGGGCTCGATCACGTTGAACGGACCGTCGGCCGAATCGGTGACGAAGCTCTGCGCGCGCTGGCTCAGCCCGATGCCGGTGTGACCGGCGATCACCGCGGGCACCCAGCCGCCGCTCGGCGTCACCGACACCACCCAGCCTTCGGCGTCGGCGGCTTCGATGGACGTCGTTCCGCTGTAGAAGTCGTGCGTGAGCGCCGAGTCCCGCGGCGTCGCGTTGTTTGACAGGAATTCGAGCGCGCCGGACTCGCGCATTGACGTATCGTTAGGCGGCGACGGCTGCCTGCCGGCCGGCGGCATCGGCGCCGACACCGGCGTGTCCTGCTGGCCGCTCGGCGCGTTAGGCAACGGCTCGCTGACTTTCCAGTGGGCCAGCACCGACACGAACGGGTTCGTCTCGTTCTGGTACGGATACGGGTCGCCGGGCTTCACCGTCGAATCGTTGTGGGTCCAATCGATTTGCGCGAAGCGCGCCTTGGCGTATGCCGGCGACAACAACCCCTTCACCGGCTCCGCCGGCGGGAAATACGGATCGCCGTAGTAGAAGTCCCGGTCGGCGAACGCGAGGTTCATCACCTGATAGAGCGTGTGGATGTACTTGGGCGAGTTGTAACCCATGTCCTTCACGTTCGTGTTGCTCAACATCTCGAGCGATTGGAGCAACACCGGCCCCTGCTCCCAGATCGGTAGCTTGTAGACATCGATGCCTTCGTACGACACGTGCAACGGCTCTTCGATGCGCACCTTCCAGTTCGCGAGATCCTGCATCGTGAAGAGCGCGCCGTCTTCGCGCGCGCCGCGCACCAGCTCGCGTGCGATGTCGCCCTTGTAGAAGCGATCGTACGCGGCGTAGATCGCGGCCTTCCGACTCTTCCCTTGCGCGAGCGCGGTCTGCTCGGCGTCGACCAACTTTCGCCACGTCGCCGCCAGATCCTTCTGCACGAAGATCTCGCCGGGCTGCGGCGCTTCGTACGCGCTGCCCATGTGCGGCAGCATGATCGCCGGCGCGTACTTCCACTTCTTGATCCATCCTTTGTAGTGCTCGATGGTGTGGGAGAGCTCCGCTTCCATGGGATAGCCGTCGGCCATCTGAATCGCGGGTCCGAGCACATCCTTGAGCGACAGACGTCCGTATTCGGCGACCATCGTGAGCATACCGCCTACCGTGCCCGGCGTGACCGCGGCTAACGGACCGTACTCGGGCGGATACCGGTAGCCTTTGCTCCGATAGAACTCCGCCGTTGCACCGGTGGGCGCGACGCCGAGTGCGTCGATGCCGATCACTTTCTTGGTGTGCGGGTCGTAGATGAGCGCCTGCGTTTCACCGCCGCACGACAGCGTGTCCCACATCGTGCAGCCCGCTGCGAGCATCGCCGCGGCGGCGTCCACCGCGTTGCCGCCCTTCGCAAACACGACCGCGCCGGCGGTGGCTGAGAGCGGCTTGCCCGTGATCGCAAGCCAATGCTTGGCGTGGAGCGGCGGCCTCTCGGTTTGCGCGTAACGCGGGTCGACCGCGCCGACCGGTTGCCCCGGGCGTTGGGCGCGCTGTTGTGCGGCAGCGGGCAGGGCGCAGAGAACGGCGAGAGCGGCAATGACGAGCTCGCCGCGACGAAGCGATGATCCGATGCGCATGGGCGTGTGTGCGGAATGGTTGTGCTCGGGAACTTGATGGGGTGTCAGCGAGCCCGCAACCAGTCGCCGCACCGGCGCGCGCCGTGCACCGCGACGAGGGAACGACGCGGTGTACAGCGTCGTTCGACAGACAGGCTGGCCGCGAGCGCCACCGCGCCGTGCGGCGCGCGCTCGCCTAACGAACACGCTTCTTCAGTCGAGATGGCTCATGGCAACCACGACACTCGAACGGCCCGCGGAACGGTCGGGCACCTTCACCATTGGCGGCGACATGCCGGTGCACCGTCTCGGGTTCGGCAGCATGCAGCTGACCGGCCCGGGGATCTGGGGCGATCCCAAGGATCCCGCCGAAGCGGTGCGCGTGCTCAAGCGCGCGGTGGAGCTCGGCGTCACACTCATCGATACGGCGGACTCGTACGGTCCGTATGTCGCTGAAGACTTCATTCGGAAGGCATTGCACCCGTATCCCGATGACCTCGTGATCGCCACGAAGGCGGGCCTCACGCGCGGTGGGCCTGGCGTTTGGAAACCCGTGGGCCGCCCCGAATACCTGCGCCAGGAAGCGGAGATGAGTCTCCGTCGGTTAGGCCTGGAGCGCATCGACCTCTTTCAGCTGCACCGCATCGATCCCACGGTGCCGCTCGCGGAACAAGTGGGCGAGCTCGCGCTCCTGCAGAAGGAAGGGAAGATCCGGCACATCGGGTTGTCGGAAGTGACCATCGATGAGCTGAAGCAAGCGCAGCGCTACGCGACGATCGTGACGGTGCAGAACAAGTACAATCTGGAAGAGCGTACGGCCGAGGCGCTTCTCGACCACGCGACGAAGCACGGCATTGGTTTCATTCCGTGGTTCCCGCTGGCGACGGGCGCATTGGCAAAAGAAGGCAGCGTGCTCGCGCAGCTCGCCAAGCGATTGAACGCGACGCCGTCGCAGCTGGCGCTGGCGTGGCTGCTGCATCGATCTCCGGTGATGCTGCCGATCCCCGGCACGTCGAGGGTAAAGCATCTGGAGGAGAACATGGCAGCCGCAGCGATCACATTGTCCGACGCGGATGCCGAGGCGCTGGCGAAGACTGCGTCATGATCCGGTAAAAACTTGCGGCGCGGCGCGTGCGGCGAGAGAGTTCGGTCGCACCGACAACGACCTGGTGGGCAGTCCGGTGACTGCCCATCACCTCCCTCACCGGACGACACGCCATGCCCTTGTTGGTCGGACTCCCCGCCGATTTTCGCCTAACGATCAGCGGTGCGCTGCTCGCGGCCGCGATGGCCGCGCCGGGCGCGGTTGCGCAATCCGCGTCGTCGATTTACATGCCGCGCGCGATCAAGGAGACGTACGACAAGGGCACGCGGACCATGGACGGCCGTCCCGGTCCCACGTATTGGGAGAACCACGCGCGATACACGATGACCGTGAGCGCGATGCCGCCCGACCGAACCATCCGCGGCACCGAGGAGATCGTGTACCAGAACAACAGCCCGGACACGCTTCGTGCGCTCGTCATCCGGCTGTTCATCAACATTCACAAACCTGGCGCGCCGCGCGATGGCGGAACGACCGCGGATTATCTCACGAGCGGCGTGCAGATCGACACGTTCGCGGTGAACGGTGCGCCGACACCGTGGCGGGACAGTCCGCAATTCTTCACGTGGCAGCCGGTGCGGCTGGCGACGCCGCTCACGCCGCACGACTCGGTCCGTCTGCGTTTCGATTGGCACTACGAGATCTCGAAGCGCGCCGGCCGCGAAGGCATGCTCGATTCCACGACGTACTATCTCGCGTACTTCTATCCGCGCGTCTCGGTGTTCGATGACTACAACGGCTGGGACACGATGGATTTCACGGATCTGCAGGAGTTCTACAGCGATTTCAACGACTACGACGTGACGGTCGACGTGCCGCCTAACTATGTGGTGTGGGGCACGGGCACGCTGGCCGATCCCTCGGCGAACCTGCAGCCCGATGCCGTACGGCGCTTCCAGTCATCGTTCACGTCCGACACGACGGTGCACGTTGCATCGGGCGCCGACATCGCCGCCGGCAAGATCACCGCGCAGCAGCAGGTGAATCACTGGCACTTCACCGCGCGCAACGTGCCGGACGTGGCGTTCGCGGTGAGCAACCACTACGACTGGGATGCGGCGAGCGTGGTCGTGGACGACGCGGCGCATCGTCGCGCGAGCGTGCAAGCCGCGTACAACGACACGGCGGCCGACTATCACCACATGGTGGGCTTCGCGCACCACGCGCTCGACTGGTTGTCGCACAAGTGGCCCGGCGTGCCGTATCCGTACGAGAAGAGCACGGTGGTGCAGGGCTCGGCGGACATGGAGTACCCGATGATGGTGAACGACGGGTCGACGCCGGACACGATCTTCTCGCGCTTCGTGGTGGAGCACGAGATCGCGCACACGTACTTCCCGTTTTTCATGGGGATCAACGAGACGCGCTACGCGTTCATGGACGAGGGTTGGGCGACGACGTTCGAGTATCTCATCGGCACGTCGGACCTGGGCGCCGCGCGCGCGACCAATTTCTTCAAGCAATTCCGCGTGGCGGGATGGATCACGGATCCGTCGCCGCTCGAGGACTTGCCGATCGTGACGCCGGGCGATGTGCTCAAAGATGCGGCGTACGGGAACAACGCGTACGGCAAACCCGCGCTCGGCTACCTCGCGCTCAAGCAATTGTTAGGCGACGACACTTTCAAGACGTGCCTGCACGCGTTCATCGACCGGTGGCACGGCAAGCACCCCACGCCGTGGGACTTCTTCTACACGTTCAACAACGTGTCGGGGCAGAACCTCGACTGGTTCTGGAATAGCTGGTTTTTCAGCAACGCGTACATCGATCTCGGCATCACCGGCGCTCGGCGCGGCGCGAAAGGTTGGAGCGTCACGCTCGCGAACGTGGGCGGAATGCCGGCGCCGGTGGATCTACTGGTGCGCTACTCGGACGCGAGCGTCGACACCGTGCACGAGACGCCGGCGATCTGGCATGCCGACCTCCGCCGCGCGACGGTGACCGTACCGGCGAAGAAGGCCGTCGCGTCGATCACCCTCGATCATGGCATCTGGATGGATGCCGATAGTACGA
>DASVAC010000142.1:0-13155 GCA_036376535.1 Gemmatimonadaceae bacterium
ACAATCCGCTGGGCCACAATCTCGCGGCGCAGCTCAACTACTGGAGGTGGATCGACCATCTCGTCGCGGCTGGTGTGCAGCGGATCGAGTTCGTATCGAACCTCGCGTGGACGGACAGAGTACCGTCCCCTGCCGGGAACGACGTGGCACCAATCGGACGCGAGAAGATGGCCGAATACGCGAGCTACCTCATGGCGAAGGATACGGGATCCGTCGTCGCGTTCGCGCCCGACAACTACTGGAATCAGTCACCGGCGGAGCATTGGCTTCCCGCATGGGACACCGACATCGGCAGGCCGTTAGGCCAACGCGCGCAGGTCGCGAGCGGAACGGATCCTGTCGGCCAAGGCTACGCCATCTGGCGGCGTGCGTATACGCACGCCGTGATCCTGATGCGTACCACGTCCAAGACATCGACGAACTACGGTGACGCAACGTCTGTGAGCATTCCGATCGGCGCGATTGGCCGCCTGCTGCGGTCGGATGGTACGACCTCGCCGCCGGATTCCATCGTCCAACTGCGCGCCGGCGAGGGCGTCGTGGTGCTCACGCCGTGACGCTTCGGCTGGAGGCGCGCCCTGCGGCACGCGAGCGCCGACCGACGCCAGGTCGAGTAATCGTTAGGCCATCGTTGCAATGGCACAGACGCACGATCGTTACGTGAGCTCTCGCAGGCTGATCATTGTGGAAGCAGCCACACGTGCTGTATTGGAAACACGAGGCCGCCGCACGGAACCTGCACGTCGCCGACATCATCGACGCGCCATTCGCGAAACCCGGGACTGTGCACGGTAAGCGAGTAGGTGTGGAAATACCCGAATGTGCCGAGTTGAAATACGAGAGCCGAATCGCCGGGCGCCGACACCTTGCTCACCGAGTCGCGATAACCGGGAGCTGTGATTGTCACCATGGCGCCATTCGGTGGTGCGCGTCCTGACACGGCGTCGCGCACAGATACAACGACCGCGGGTTCGGGTCCGGCGGGCCAACCGCACAGCATGACGGCGCGAGGCGAGAGGGCAAACAGGGCGGTGTAGCCGCGCGACGGATCGAGCCGCAAGGCGCGCACCTCGGTCGAGTATCCGATTCTCTTGGCTTCGAGCGTCAACGAGTCGAACGGCGCGAAGCTGAACTCGAACCGGCCTAACTTGTCGGTGATCGCGCCGACCCCGCGTCCGGCGCGCCGCTGTCTGGCGACAAAGACCATGGCACCCTCCACTCCTCGACCGGTCGAGTCATCGACGACAACGCCTCGAATGATGCCGGGGGAGGTGCTGTCACTCGTGAATGGACCCACCGTGCGTACGACGACGCGACGCGCGGGCCTTGCCATCGTTGCCACGGAATGCTTGGTGCACGCGCCAAGAAGCGCTAACGCTGCCAGGATAACGCTCGTCGTACGAGCATGACGGGCCCGGTGCGCCGCCGTGCGGCAACCATGCCTCGACACGCGAAATGCCCAATGCTGCAAGAGCGCGGTACACATTCGCACAATGTGCCCGGCCAAAGGCGTCCGGCGCAATGCGCCTCACGGCCTAAAAACCGCGGTAGCTGGTTCCTCGAACGCTCCGAGGCCTGAATCGATACGGACCGAGCGCGGCCAGCGGGTCAATTCTACGCTGCGGGGCGGGCCGCGTCATCGCCGACGGCTATCACCGCATGTGCGCCGTGTACGCGTTCGACGAGGACGCGGTGATTCCGTGCAAGATCGTCTGACCGGCGACAGCGCCTAACGAGCCGCGGCCGACTGGCCCGTCCAGATGTCGAGCACGTTCATGCCATCGTCCACCGCCGCGAACACGAAGCTGCCGCCCGTCTGCATCAGCGCGAGGCCGAACGCCGAGCCGGCGGCGGGATCGATCGAGAACTGCGTAACGAACTGCCCC
This sequence comes from Gemmatimonadaceae bacterium, assembly GCA_036376535.1. Classification (GTDB taxonomy): domain Bacteria; phylum Gemmatimonadota; class Gemmatimonadetes; order Gemmatimonadales; family Gemmatimonadaceae; genus JADGGM01. Next base: position 1,887 of record DASVAC010000142.1, read on the forward strand.
TGCGCGTTGAACTCCACGATCTCGCTCGGATGGTTCGCGTCAGGATTCACGGCGTCGCCCTGCGCCAAGATCAAATCGCCGTTCGCCGCTCGCGCGAGTGCCAGCGGTCCGTGCAGGTGAACGGGATCGTTGACCACCGGCGTACCCTTTCCATTGTCTTGCATGGTGCTGCTCGCATTCGCGATGGCAAAGATCGCGTTATCGCCAGTCGACGCGACGTAGAGCGTGTCCGTGTCGAGATTCAAGGCGACCCCGGTTGGGCCGACGACCAGCGCCGCAGGGTCGCAGCGGTGGATGTATCCGGACGCGATTTGCGTTTCAGACGCAAGGCGCACCCTCTTGTTGGTCACGACGAGATCGAGTCGCGTCACAGTGCCGCTCAGCACATCCGAAACGAAGACCTGGGCGGTGGATCCTTCATCGCGCACCGTCAGGTCCCACGGGCCGGCGAGCCGCATGCCGCTCAGTCTATTCACAACGCGCCCGGTCGCATCGAGAACCAATAGTGAGCCGTGCGACACGCCACGCTCCGGTCCATGCGCGCCTTGCGTGCACGTCGCGCTCGGCGTGAGGGACGGTACGTTGCCGACGATCGTGAATCCCGCGCGCAGCACGCCCAGTGCGGTGGTTAGGCCGAGCGTGCCTGTCCCGCGAAAGAAGCGCGACTGTTGCCCCGATGCGCTGATCCGCACGATCGTGGTGCCCGTTCCCTGCAGGTTCGAGCTGTCGTTGAAGTTCGAGACCAGGATGTCTCCCGGCTGGAGCGGTCCGCCACCCGCGGCGAAGCCGTTAGGCACGAACGCCACCCCGTACGGATTGAGATCGCCGTTCGCGGGTACGGTCGAGACGGAGAGCGTCGGCGTCGGCGACAGGCTCGGCAGGATCGGCCCACTCGTGTTCGTCTGGCGCAACGGAGCCTGGCTCGGCTGCCTTGGGCCGGCAATGCTCGCGTCTCTCTCCGTGCAATTTGATGCGACGACGGCCCACGCGAGGAAGAGCGCTACGGCGGCGGCATTGTGAGTTGGGCGCGGATGAATCGAGCTCGTGCGGTGCGTCATGGTCCACCCCTCGAGAGGATACTCAGCGAGCGCATCTTGGCGGCGTGGCTCGTCGCGGCGAGTCGACCTCGGGGCGAGCAGACCACGTGCCGCTACTGCACACATCAGGCGTCTCCCTGTTTGAGGCCGCTTTGCGCGTGTCGTATTGGATTGCTGAGTCCGGTGACGCGTGCAGGCGTCCGACCTGGTACGCGACATCCTGGGGAATGACGCCAACGGTCGCCGTTAGGCGGCGACGGCTCGGGCGCGCGCGCAGGCATGCGGCGGGTTGGCGGCCTGGATGGGGCTGCCCGGCAGTTCGTACCGGGCCCACCTGCGCGGCGCTTGGGAAACAGGCTAACGTGAGCCCAAGCCCCAGTGTCAAGTATTGCGGTGCTTGTGCATCGGTCAGAGTCCCGTAGATTCGCAATCCGCAGCGAGCAATCGCGTGTCAGACTCACCTATCACGACAATGCCTAGCATGCGCTTCGACATCACGCCGCTCACCGGCGAAACGCGGCGAGCGTGTTCTGCCATTGCACGAGCTGCAATGCCGCCCAGCCGCTTCGCGCTCGTTCTGGTCGCGCTGTACGCGTTAGTCATGGTTGCGGCATTTACGTTTGCCAGCGCTACGGTTACGACGACCTTTATCATTGGCATATTGGCGGTCGCTGCTACTGCTATCGGTCTACACGCCGAGGGGCGGCGTCGGCTCCGCGCACTCCGCCGCGCGGATGCACACGAGCTCGAGCCACACTTCGTCGAGTTGAGTGCCGAAGGCGTTCACACCGGTTGCTCACATATTGATGCGCGATACAATTGGTCCGATTTCACACGCACCGTCGAGACACAAGAGTTCTACCTCTTCATTCGCCCAACGGGAGCCGGAGCGGCGGTGCCAAAGCGCGTTCTCGATGAGCCGAGCGAAGCCCAACTTCGCGAGTGCATCGTCCAGTGGTCGCCGGATCGTGGCGCGGGATTGGCGCGGATCGTCCGTTGAGATGCCCTCGAGCTCTGATGATCGACAGGCGCTCTCTCGCACGTTAGGACAGCATGCGCTTTCTCACTGACGACGAGGCGCGGTCGCGGTGCGGCGAGGTCGTCGCGATGGATGCCAAGGGCCGCCCGATCCATCCAAGTCACGAGCCGCTGCACGCACACGCGCCGTTGCCCGATCTGACGCAGCTCACGACGTTCTGCAGGAAGCTCGAGCGCTCGCTGCAACCGCGCGAAGCGTGCCTCCTGTGGGTGACGGCTTGGGGCATCTGGAGCTCGGAGAACTTCCACCTCTACTATCGGCTTCGGCAGTCCTACGGAGACCAGCGGCTGCTCGACGAAGCGCCCGCACATCTTTTTCTCGACTACGAGGGGGCAGATCTCGTGTCATTCGTGCAAGTCGGAATCATTTGCGGCTGGGACATGCATCTCATTCCCTTCGTGGGCTACGCGCGTGCGTTCGTGTCCCATGATGAATTCGTCGAGTTTGCCGCGGATCAGGCGAATCCTGAACTCGTTCACGAGTTCGCCGCGCGCTTTGCGGGTGCACAAATCGTCGGCAACGGGTGACGCAGTTCTCGACGCACGACGGCATCAGGCACCAAAGCATAGTTGCGATTTGATCGCATCGCCGGTACTCTGGCGTCATGCGCCCCCTTCGATTTTCCATCAACGTCACATTGGACGGGTGTTGCGATCATCGTGAAATGATCGCCGACGAAGAGTTGCATCGCCGCGCGGCCGAGAGCCTCGAACAGGCGGATGCACTCCTCTTTGGCCGGGTGACGTACGAGATGATGGAGGCCGCGTGGCGGCCGCCTGCGCCACCGGGAAGGCCTAACTGGATGGAGCCATTCGCGCGCACCATCGACGCGGCCAAAAAGTACGTCGTGTCGAACACCCTTCGACGAGTCGATTGGAATGCGGAGCTCGTGCGCGGGGATCTGGGGAAGGCGGTTCAACAGCTCAAGGACGAACCGGGCAACGGGCTGTTCGTGGGAGGCACCAAGCTCGCGCTCGCGTTGACGGAGCTGCGGTTGATCGATCTCTACGAGCTCGTGGTGCACCCGAGGTTCGCCGGCCATGGGCCGACGCTGTTCGCGGGGCTCTCGAAGCCCGTCGACCTGACGCTCGTAGGCCGGGACGAGTTCGCCTCCGGTGCAGTCGTGCTGCGCTACGAACCGAAGCGCTAACCGTCGGGCCCGTTAGGCGCATGCTGCGCGAGAGCCGATCGACGTCGGCCGGCGCGGCGATCACGGTGCGATACGGCGCGCGTACTTCACCGTGAACGTCGCGGTCAACGGCCGCGCCACCGCGCGATCGGCGGGGAAGCGATACGGCGACAATGGGTCGGTGGTGTAGCCGGAGTTCCACACGACGTACAGGTCATCGCCGATCACGGGCGTCCAATGGAAGCGGAAGTCGAAGTCGGTGCGCTCGAGCGTGTTCTGGTACTGCACGAACGCAAGCAGGTCCATACGCGTGTTGAACGCGTACTCGACGCGCCCGGTCGACTGCACGGCCACGAAATGGCCAACGGGCAGTCTCACGCTCGTGCGCGAGACACTGGTGCCGAGGATGAGATGGCCGCCCGACCGCCACGCCAATCCGCCATCGGTCTCGGTGCTGTGCCCGTCGTAGAACGTTCCGGTCGAGAAGAGGCCGAATGCGCTCAGTGGCCGGCCGACCGACGTCTGGAATTGCGCGCCGCTCTGTGTCCACCAGTAGCGGCCGGCGGGGATGACGACGCCGCGCGCGATCGGGAACGCACCCGGCGGCGCATCCATGCTGCGGATGACCACGACCTGGGCCTGGTCGTCGCTGATCCAGGTCGCGCCTAACGGATGCCACTCGATGGACGCGCTCTGCCAGTCGCGCGCATCGCCGAGCGATCCGCCGTGGTTGGCGTAGATGTCCCACGACGGCAGCTCGAAATCGAGATGCAGAATGCCGGGCAGGCGGGGGCGCGGCATGACGTCGATGTGCCCGTACGTCTCCCACGCGTTCGTTCGCCTAACGAATCCGAGGGCGGGGGAGAAGCCCGGGTCGTAGCGGGCGACGGCGACGAAATTGTCGAAGAGGTCGTTGGGGAAGTCCGTTGCCACGCGCCACGCTATCGGCGTCCCGGCTGCACCGGGCGTCTGCGTGCCTGCGACCCATACGGTCGGCTCGATGTTCTGGCGTCCGATGCGCAGGGGGAAATCGGCATCGACGCCTTCCGATACCTCCGTCCCGTGCACACTGGGCGCCGTGCGAATGGTCGCCATCGCGCCGATGTAGGATCGCTCGAAGATGTCGTGTTTGATGCGCAGCACCGCGTCGTTGGCGTCGTCATCGCCGCCGGTGCGGGCGTCGATGACGCCGACGGTCCACGGGCCGGCGCGCCCGTAGAGGCGCGCGCCGCCCAGCATCGGCACCACCGTGCCCGTGTCCGTTAGGCCGATGCGGCGCGAGTAGAACATCAGCGCCTTCTGGTTGAAGCCAAAGTCGAAGATCCCGCTCGATTCGAGAAAGAAGTCGCGCTTCTCGGGGAAGAACGTCGGGAAGCGCGACAGATTGAGCACCTGGCTGTCCACTTCCACTTGCGCGAAGTCTGTATTTACCGTGAGATCGGCAGTGAGCGTCGGCGAGACCGCGAGCTTCGCATCGAGTCCGACCTTGCCCGCGACGCCGGCACGGCCGATCCGGTTCAGCACCGAGTCGTGCGGCGCCTGGTGCGCATCGGCCAGTACGTACGGTTTGATCTCGATGTCCCGCGCTCGGCGCACGTCGCCGACGAGAACCAGCTCGCCCTCCGCGGCGAGCTGGTTGATGCCCTCGGTGCGGTGCCACGCGTGCCACAAATCGCTTTCGTTGCGGCGGCGGATCGAGCGCTTGACGTTGAACCCGAACGCGGTGCCGGCACCCGCCTTGAAGCGCAATGTTCGAAACGGAATGCGAAACACGGCGGTCCATCCGGCTGTGTCGCGGCTCGTCGCGACGTCCCACACACCGTTCCAATCGGGATTCACATTTTGCGTCGTGATCTGGATGTCGACGCGCGCACCGTTAGCGTTCGTGAAGAACTCGTACGCGCTGCGGCGGTCGTGAAAGCTGTCGATGAGAATCGTGATGTTGTCATCGCTGGACAGGTCAGCGTCTCGCCGGAGCTGCGTCGACCTGATGCGACTCGCGTCGCGATCCCACGCGCGGACGGCGATGTATAGCGCGTCGGCGTCGTGCAGGACTTTGACGACGGTTCGCTCGCTTGCGGGCGCGCCCTCGAACGGATCCTTCTGGCGGAAGTCGGTGATCGAGTCGGCGGCGTCCCACGGCGGGGCGTCCATGCGGCCATTCAATGGCGGCGCGCGGTCGACCGCGTTGGCGGTGATCGGGCCGTTAGCGATCGAGTCGCGGCTCGCGCCCGGGTTCGCCTGGGCCCCGGCCGCGCGACAGAGCACCGTGCCGGCGAGCGCAACGCCGAGGAGACGTCCGATCACCCGGACGCCACGAGGGCAGGGAGGCCGGAGCGAGCCGTCATGATGCCTAACGCCCAACGCAGCGGACAGCCACCGGCGACTGTGTCGTCGTTGCACTGGATCCCCGATCGAGTGGTTGGGCTCGCTGCGACCAGCCTTGGAATTACCGCTTTTCGTAGTTAGGCGCCAGGGGAGCCGATCGCCCGATACGCCTCTCCCTCCAGAGCCGGGCCACGTTCGAGTGGCACCTTGTCGATCCGATCTCGAATGCGTTCCGCGTTGGGCTTTCTTCCCATATGTTGGAGCGGCTCGCCCTCACCGGCAACCCGATTGCGAACGAAGCTCGACAACCCGCGCGTCGCGAACGCCGCCGCCGCATTGGCCTGCGTGCTCGCGGCCCTCACGCTCCTTTGGCCGCTCTTGCGCGGCCAGATCCTGTTCGGCGGCATGCGCTCCGACATGTTCCTCGCCGGGTACGCGTTCCGCCTCTTCGGCGCCGAGACGTTCAGGCAGACGGGCGCGATCCCGCAGTGGAATCCCTACATCTTCGGAGGTCTGCCGTACATCGCCGCGATGCACGGCGACATCTTCTATCCGACGGCGTGGCTGCGTTGGATCATGCCGGTGGACCTGGCGATCACGTGGGGCATGGCGCTGCACTTCGTCCTCGCCGGCTATTTCACCTATCTCTTCGCCCGCGCACTCGGCATTCGGTGGAGCGGAGCAGTGCTCTCGGCTGTCTCCTATGAGCTAACGGGGATCGTCGCATCGCAGATGAGCCCGGGCCATGACGGCAAGTTGTTCGTATCCGCTCTGGCGCCCCTCGCCTTCTGGATTCTGCTGCTGGCGATCCGCGAGCGAAAACGTTGGGCATACGGCGTGTTTGCGATCGTCGTCGCGCTCACGGTGCTCGGCCACTACAACATGTCGTACTTCCTGCTCATCGCGCTCGCGCTGTGGACGTTGTATCTCGTGTTCTGGGACGATGCGCGGCCGCGCGACACGTCGCCGTGGATTCCGCTCGGCGCGACGTTGGCCGCGGTCGTCATCGGGATCGGCATCACCGCACTCCAACTCATCCCGTTTCTCGACTACATCAAGTACTCGCCGCGTGCCACGGGCGGCCCCGACACCGGTTGGGCGTTCGCAACGAGCTACGCGTTCCCGCCGCGCGAGATCTTCACGCTTCTCTTGCCGCAGTTCAACGGCATCCTCGGTCACTACTGGGGGCAGAACGGCATCAAGTTTCACACCGAGTACATGGGCGCTCTCCCGCTCATGCTCGCGGCGCTCGGACTCGGCGATCGCGTTAGGCGGAGGCTGGTGCTTGCACTGAGCGTCTGCACGGTCGTATTTCTGCTCCTCGCGTTCGGCGGTTACTCGCCACTCTACAAGCTGCTCTTCAACGTGTTGCCCTACCTGAGCAAGGTCCGCGCGATGGGGATGGTGTACTACCTCGCGGCGTTTCCGATCTGCCTGCTCGCCGGCATCGGCCTCGAGCGCGTGCTCGACGGCGATGTGCGCATGCGGACGCTCGTGATCGTCGTCGGCTGTGTCGTTCTCTTCGCTATCCTCGGCGCGATGGGTGCGCTCCAGCCCTTCGCCGAGTCGCTTGCGACGCCGGAGCGAGCTGATGCGGTACGAGGCAACGCGGCCCAACTGCAGAGCGGCGCGCTCCGCCTGCTGGTGTTCGCCGTGCTCGGCGGCGGCACGCTGCTCGGCGTCGCCACTGGCCGCCTAACGCGCGTCGCCGGCGCGGGCGCCGTGATCGTGATCGCGGTGCTCGATCTCGCCAGCCTCGATCGGCAGTTCTTTGTATTCTCGCCGCGCGCGAGCGTCCTGTTTCACGACGATGCGATCACATCGTACTTGCGGCGCGCGCAGCAGCCGTATCGCGTGCTCGATGCCGGCCTCGCGTATGGGCAGACATCCGTTCTGATGAGCTACGGAGTGCCTAACGCACTCGGCTACCACGGCTTCGAGCTGCGGAGCTACGATGAGCTCGGGGGCAAGCTCGGCGGCTGGCGCAACATCGGGGCGATGAACTTTCTCGATCTGTTGGCGATCCGCTATCTGATTCTTGCGCAACCGCAAACCGTCCCCGGATTCCATCAGGTGATCGGGCCTACGACGACCGCGATAGGCAATCCGGCCGTGCTCCTCGAGCGGGATAGCATCGTGCCGTACGCGCGCGTCGCGTTGACCGCGGCGAAGATTCCCGACAGTTCCGATATCCCATTGCTCCTCGACTCTCGCTTCCCACTCGGAGATCTCGCCCTCTTCTCCGACACGTCGAGCGTATATCAGGATGCTCTCGTCAAACCGCTTCCACGATCACAGGTGCACGCTCGCGTGACATCGTGGGCTCCGGGATCGATGACGATCGCGCTCGATGGTCGCGATGCGCGAGCGGGCCACCTGATCGTGTCGGAGAACTGGTATCCCGATTGGCACGCCACGGTCGATGGGCGAGCAGCGACAGTGCGAAGGGCCGATCACACGCTGCTCAGCGTCGATCTCCCGGCGGGCACGCGCGAGGTCCGACTCTGGTTTGCCGCGGCGGATTATGCGCGCGGAAAGCGGGTCAGTTTGGCCTCGCTCCTCCTTGCAGCGGCGACGATCGGTGTAACGTTAGGCATGGACCGCTGGGCCGCGAGAGCGGGCTGAGCGCGGCGTCCCTTACTGCTCCCTCAGCGTCACACCGGCTCAACTCGTCGGCACTCAAAAAGGTCACGCAGAGCGGCGACTCGTGTTGCCGCTGCGTCGCGCGCCGCTCAGTACGAGAACCGTGTGCCGCCATACACTCTGGTGTTGCCCTCACTGGTCACGACGTCGAGGATCAGGCCGAACGTGCGCGCGGGGAGCACGAACCACACGCCGCCCCCGATTCCCCTGTGCCACGTGTTCGATCGCTCACCGCTCACGTACACGCGTCCGGCATCCACGATAGCGGTCACGCCGAAGTCCCACCGCAGCACGAACGGCAGGGTGATCAGGCGCACGCGCGCCTCGAGGGTGCCGAACGTCGAGGCATCACCGGCGTACCGCTGCGGTGGCAGACCCGCGACGGTGCCTTCTCCGCCAATGAACGCGGCCTCGAATGCCGGGTACGGGCCCCAGATTTTCTGCGCCCCGGCGCGCGCGGCGATCGTTAGGCCGCCGGAGTCGATGGGGGACCAGTAGGTGGAGATCGTGCCTCCGATCCCGCCGAACGCGCCGTTCGCATCCAACAGCCCGGGAAAGTACTTGCCCGTCGCCGTGACCAGCACGCCGCGCCTCGGCGCCACCGGGGAATCGCGCGTGTCGTGCAGGTACGCGAACTGCACGCCGAGCTCCTGGAAGGTTGGCCATCCGAAGGGCCGGTCGCGATTGATGAAATTGTTTGCCGTCGTGTCCGTGGTCACGCGCTTGTAGACGACGCCGGCGGCGAGCGTGTCGCCGCTCGCGAGGTGCCACGCCAGAGACGGCGCGAGCTTGGTCTCGACCTGGCTCGACGTGTAGAACCGCAGGTTCACGGCGGTGTCCAGCGTGTTGTTGCCTAACCCGTAGAACCTGAGCAGCGCGAAGCCCGTCCGATCGGCGTCGACGTACAACCGCACGGAGCCGAGGTGGAAGCGGAAGTCGCCGTGGTACTGCACGGCGTACTGCCTGGGCGCAACGGCGTAGCCGACCCGTACGGATTGTCGCGTACGGTAGGGCGCGTAGTCGCCTTCATACCCGGTGCGCTCGACGCCGCCCCCGAGCAGCAGGCCGAGATTGCCGAACGCGGCGAACCACACGAACGGGGAGTAGCGCGCTCCATCGACCGGCCTAACGAGCCCGGTGCCGTTCGCCGCGGCATACGCGGCGCGCGCGACGGCATCGTGCGACATGTGGGGAGGGATGCGAGAAGCGGCGGTCTCCACCGTGGCCGTGCCCGCGCTGTCGTTCACCGTTAGGCGCGGCGCTCCGGCGTCGCTGGAGTCGATCACGATCACTCCTCCCGAACCGGTGATCACCCGCAGCGATGCACCGCGATGCGCGGCCGTGCCGCGCACCAGCACCACGGGTCGTCGCCGGCCCAGGAAGAGTCGAACCTCCTTGGTCTCCTTCGCGAGGAAACGCCGGTGAAAATCCGGCGGCACCACGACGTCGAGCGCGCCGTCGGCCATCCGCTCGACGACAATCGAATCGACGTCGTCCGGGACATACACGTCGGCGCGCGTCGCGACCATCGCGTAGAGCGAACGCGCGGCTGCCGGCAGGTGGTCGCGTCGCATCTCGAGCGCGCGCACGAGCATCGCGCCCGATTGCGCGTTCCAACGCGTCGGAAGCGCGCCCACGGCGGCTTCGATCGACGAATCGGTGAGCTCGGCTTGCATGGCGCGGGCGACCGAGTCCCAGGTCACCCATGCGAGTCCGCCGAGAAATCGCCGATCGACGTCGAGCTGGTCGTTGCTCTCGCCGAGGCCGTGCGGGTAGCGCCCGTTGAACACCGTCAGCATCGGCATGGCCACGCGCGCGAGCCGTGCGAGGAGGCCATCGAAGCGCGCGAACGCGAGGTCGTTGCCTAACGGGACAGGCCGCCAGCGGCCGCCGTCGACGCGCCATCGCTGCGCACCCGGCGCGAAATGCGCCTGTCCAACGTACACATCGAAGAGCCGCGAGAGGAGAAACGCGCGCTCATCGACGGGCGGCGTGCCGCCGGAATCCAGGCGCGCGGCGAGCGTGGCGGTGGTGATCGCGTCGGCCGCGTTGCCCGTCGGATCGTCACGCAGATAGCCTAACTGGCCGCCGAAGGCTCCGACGTAGGCGCCGAGCGCGCTGTCGTAGGGAAGCACCGAGATCGTGGGAGACGCTTCGCGCAGCCCAACGGCGCGCGCGAGCGGCGCGGCCACGAACGGGGCACCGGGATGGAGAGCACTCACGAGGTCCTGCAGCGGGCCGACCACCTCGGCGGAGCGCATGTTGTGCGGCAGGCTGGGACTGAGCCGCGGGTCCGTTAGGCGAAAGGTGTAGTCCGCGTGCGTCGAGTCGGCGAGACGGAGCTGGGTCACCGCGGCGAGCGTGTCCGCGCCGAGCGGGCGCAATGCGCCGGCGGCACGCAGATCGAGCACGGGCACCCGCAGCGTGTCGGTCCAGAGCACGCGGTACCGCGCGCCGAAGAGCCAGCGGTCGAGCCAACCGAGGGGGCCACTGATGCGATACTCGGGACCGGCCACGACGCTCGCGGTGTCGCCGTGCGCCGTGAGAACCGGCCGTGGCCGCTGATCCTGCGCGCGTGCAGTGACGGCAGCGGTTGCCGTCGCGGCCGTGGCGATCACGCAGATCAGCGAACGACGTCGCAAACGCTCAAACACGATGTGAAACTTGTTTAGCGCGTCAAAGTTTCGGGTCGGAACGGACACTACACGGACGCGCGCGTTGCGGCGATAGGTGCCGGGTCCGTTTCCTGATGCGCGTAGATGTCGGACGAGGGTCGCCCTCGAGCGAGCGTGCTGGTTCAGTTTGCACGTCGACTTTCCCGAGAGGTCAGCAGGGTCTCGCGTGTCCGCCTCCGCTGCCTGACAGGCATCTACGAGTTTGAAGCGGACACACCCGGACACAGCCGGACAAGGGGGACTTATTTGTAATTGCTCGCGATGTCCGCTTCCGACGCAACAACGACGTTCCTGTTTTGTCCGTCCGTGTCCGGCCTCGTCCGCGTTCACAGGCGTGAGGCTTTCAACATCGTCGGAGGCGGATTCGGGAGACGCAGCAGGTCTCACGCGTCCCGAGTCGCTCAACGGCCGCGCCCGA
>DASVAC010000143.1:0-2281 GCA_036376535.1 Gemmatimonadaceae bacterium
GGACGAGTCGCAGGCGTGCTCGGCGGTGTGCCCGGCGTGAGGGCGGAACCGTGCGGCGTGCCGCTAGGGAGAAGATCGGACATCAGGTCTCGCTGGAACGTCGATCAGTCGCCGCGCGCACACCGCGTGCGCTCAGGACACCGCCCGGGTAAGTAACGGCTGATGGGCTGCCTCGCGGACTACCGCCACGACTCGCTCCAGGTCGTCCGCGGTCATGTTCGAACCGGACGGAAAGCACATCCCTCGGCGGAACAAGTCCTCCGCGACCGTGCCGCCCAAGGCGGTGCACCCGCGATACACGGGTTGTAAGTGCATGGGCTTCCACACCGGCCGTGCTTCGATATTCGCTGCATCGAGGCGTTGGCGCAACTCATCCCGGTCGACTCCGAACTCCCGCGGGGTGATGACGGCAGTGGTGAGCCAGCGGGTGTGGGTGCCCCACGGCGCTTCGGGCATGAACTCGATGCCGGGCACATCGCGCAGCGCGGCGGTATAGAACTCGAAGTTGCGGCGGCGCGCGGCGACGCGCTCGCTCAGCACGCGCAACTGCCCGCGGCCGATGCCGGCGAGCACGTTGCTCATGCGGTAGTTGTAGCCAACCTGCGAGTGCTCGTAGTACGGCGCGGGATCGCGCGCCTGCGTGGCGAGCTTGAATGCGTGCGTGACCAACCGATGGTCTTCGCTCACGAGCATGCCGCCGCCCGACGTCGTGATGATCTTGTTCCCGTTGAACGAGAAGACGCCGGCGCGTCCGAACGTACCGACGGGACGACCTTTGTAGGTTGCGCCGAGTGCTTCGGCTGCATCTTCGATGAGCGGCACCTCGTACTTGCGGCAGCTCTCGAGAATCGGATCCATGTCCGCGCTCTGCCCATAGAGGTGCACGACGACGACGGCTTTGGGCAGCTTGCCGACCTTCGCGCGCTCGTGCAGCGCCTGCGCGAGCAGGTGCGGATCCATGTTCCACGATGCGCGCTCGCTGTCGACGAGCACCGGCGTGGCGCCCAGATAGCGAACCGGATTGACGCTCGCGGCAAACGTCAGCGTGCTAACGAACACGTCGTCGCCAGGCCCAACGCCCACGAGCTGCAGCGCGAGGTGCAGCGCCGCGGTGCCGGAGATGGTTGCGAGCGCGTGCGATACGCCGACGGTCGCGGCGAATTCCCGCTGAAATGCTTCGACGTGTGGGCCGAGCGGCGCAATCCAGTTGGATGCGAACGCTTCGCTGATGTATTTCTGCTCGAGATCGCCCATGTGCGGGGGCGAAAGGAAAATGCGTCCGTGCGCTTTCCCGGGTTTCATGTCACTCGTTGTCTCAAGACACGGGCGGGCACGCCCGCCACCACTACGCCGGCTTTCACCGGGCCGGCGACTACAGAACCAGCGCCTACCAGAGCATCTGCACCGATGGTCACACCGGGCAGCACGACCGCGCGCGCCCCGATGAGCGCCGCCTGCCCAACGGTCACTCCTCCCGTTAGCACTGCACCCGGTGCCACGTGCGCGCCGTCGCCAACGGTACAATCGTGCTCGATGACCGCGGCGGTGTTGATGATCGCGGCGGACCCAATCGTGGCCGCGGCGTTCACCACGGCTCCGGCGAACACGACGGTGCCGGGCCCAAGTTGGGCGGACTCGCTCACGGTCGCGGCAGGGTGGACGAGCGCCGGCATCAGCGCGCGCGCGGCGTGCTTGGCGCTGCGCAGCCGCGGCTCGTTGTTACCGATCGCCAGCGCGATCGCCGTCGCGCTGCACGGGAGTGACCCACCCTGGTCGAGCAACTGGACGAGGTCCGCCTCGGAGATGACGACCGTGGCACCGCCGGGTTCCACTACGACGCCCCATTTGGCCTGATCGAGATCGGCGAATCCGGCCACGGAGTGGCCAGCAGCACGGACGAGGTCGGCAACCACTTTGCCGTGGCCACCTGCCCCCCAGATCAGGACCAACTCACGCATCGTCGCGTCCGTGTCCTCCCCGGAACGGCTGCATGGTAACGTGACCGCTATGACTGATGCCTTCGCTGCGCACGACGCTCCCGATCGTGAGGAGCAGAATCCGCAGGTCGAGCACCGGGCTCACGTGGTCGACGTACTCGATGTCGAGCGCAAACTTTTCGCGCCACGTGAGAGCGTTGCGACCGTTGACCTGCGCCCAGCCGGTGACGCCGGGACGCACATCGTGACGACGCCGCTGCTCGGGGGAGTATAATGGCAGGTACTCCATGAGTAAGGGGCGAGGCCCAACGAGACTCATGTCGCCCTCGAGGACGTTGACGAGC
>DASVAC010000144.1:0-26449 GCA_036376535.1 Gemmatimonadaceae bacterium
TCGTGCTCCTCGCATTCGTCGCCTGGAACCGCCAGAGCTCCGAGTTGCTGCGAACTACGCTGCTCTTTGCCGCCGGCAACGCCGCCGTTGCAGTCGTCGTGTACCTGACCGGCGACGGGGCGGAGGATCTCGTTAGGCACCTGCCCGACGTCTCGCGTGCCATGATCGAGCGCCACGAAGACGCCGCGCTCGTGGCGACCATTGCCGCCGGCGCCCTGGGCCTGGCTGCCCTGGTTGCAATGTTCGCGTATCGCACGCGCACTCCGCCGCGATGGATCACACGAGCGACGCTGTTGGCAGCGTTGGTTCCGGTGGCGTTCATGGGTTGGGCCGCCAACCTTGGGGGCCAGATCCGGCACACTGAGATCCAACCTGGGGCGCCGGCCGTTACGGTGACCCCGAGGTCGGAAGCGTCGCCGACATCCGAGCATTCGTGAGTCTGAAGTTCGTGATCGCAGGCAACGAAGCGCTCGCTGAGGCCCGGCATCTACGCTCAGGAAGAAACGGACACAGCACGGGCAGAACGGTCAACCACGGACAAGAAGTTACAAACGCGTCCTGCAGACATCACCGTGGATAGCGTATGCCTAACCGGAACTTTAATGCAACTCGTTCTCCGTGCGTTGCCCGTTCTGCCCGTGCTGTGTCCGTTTCTTCATGAGCGTAGATGCCGGGCCCTCAGCGAGCGCTTCTCTGATGCCTAACGCCTACTGATGCGGACGCGCCAGACCTGCGGCCCTTCTGTCTCGTACGTCCAGTCGAACGTCTCCGGGCGTTCGGCCTGGAGCTGATAGCGGAGCGGCTTCGGGTCGTGGTCGTTCACCAAGACGAGCGACTGGCCCGAGGTGAGGCTGTCGAACGCGCGGAAAATGCTCGGATGCTTCTCGCGCGGAGGGATCGGGCGGACATCGAGCTCGATGGACGTCGTGGACATGTCGGCTGTCTCCTGAACGCTGCAGTGATACGATGCGCTCACGGACGGCGCAGCGAACGCCCGAGCGCGGTGTGACAGACAGGCACAGATCTCACGTGACACGCCAGATGCGCACGAGCACGTAATCGGCGTGCGATTCGTCGAGGTCGTACGCGTACCCGCGCTCGGCGAGCATCGGAAGCAGGAACTGCGGCACGCGCAGGTTCAGCTGGGCGAGCGTGTGGTCCTTGGGGAGCGTCTCCAGCGCGGTCAACGTCCGGACGAGTGGCTCGGGCGGCTCCATCCATCGCACATCGAGCCACACGACGTTAGGCTCCGGTCCGAAGTCCGATGAGATGTCGGCCGCGGGCCGGTCCGCAACTGCGCCGCTCGCGGTCGCCGCCGGAGGAGCATTGTTGGCCTGCGTGGCGCGCCAGAACCAGACCGACCAATCGTCATCCGCGTGTGCGTGCGACTCGTGCGAGAACCCGCGCTTCTCGAGCACCGCATATAGGGGCAGCGGTTCGAAAATCGCGCGCAGGTGCAGTACATCGCCCGCCGGCAAGTCGGCGACGGCGGCCATGATGGCGGAGAACGGCTCGCGCCCCGCGCGGAGATCGTCACGGACATCGAGCGTGACTTCGGTTGCACCCGTTGGGCGCACAGCCGCGCCGACCGTTGGGCCCGCGGCACGACTGTCGGGTGGTGCGGACGCCGGCGGCGACGCGACGTGTGCGATACCTAACGACGTGTTGAGATCGTTGAGTAAGGCGTCACAACTCACCCCGGCCATCCGCGCGACTTGTTCTATGGTGACGAGCCGCGCCATGACGCGGCGCATGGCGCGGTTGCGCAACTTGGCGAGCTGCGGCGCGGCGCGGACGAACACCTCGACGAGCGACTCGTCGCGCGAGAGCACATCGCTCACGCGATCGCTCGCCGCGACGGGGCTCGTGCCGGTGCGCGCACTCATCGCGGCGCCCCCAGTGCCACGCGGCCCAACTGACTAACGAACAGCGAGACGGCCACCACAAAGAGCACGGCGCCCGCGCGCACCATGATCGCCGAACCAGCACCGATGCCTGCGCCGAGCAGCACGATGGCCGACGCCATTGCGACGAGTTGCACGTGCGCGACGCGCGCCGAAAACGTTTCGGCGACCGTCGGCACCCGCTCCTTCCCCATGCGCCCTCGATATCGCGCGGTCCACGCGAGGAGCGGAACGATCTTGTAGAAGAAGCCAACGATGAACAGCACGACGCCGCCGAGGAGGCCCACCGTCACATACGCCGTGTCGAGTCGGACATGATCCGCGCCGGCAGCGAATGCGATCGGGCCGAGGACGGCGCTAACGGCAAGGAAGCCGAGGGCGATCGCGGCAAACAGTACTCCGACATCGAGCCGCCGCTTCACGCGCACGCGATGGAACGCGAACACCTGTCGAAGGAAACACGCGATGCCCAACTCGATGAGCGCGATGCCTGTCCAACCCAGCACGACGCGTTGTGTGATGATGCCCGTTGCGAGCACCGGCACGCCGGCGGCGAGCAACGCGAGCGATGATCGCGTGAATCGCGTGTTCGCGCCGTGGGCCAGCATGAACATCGGCAGAAGCCGGTGCGACACACCAACGATCATCATCAGTGCCCACCCGATGATCGCGACATGTAGATGCACGGCGAGCACACGGCCGCGCGCAGCGGCGATGAATCCCGTCTGCAGGTTGTGAAGGAGAATGGCACCGAGCGCGAGCGTCGAGCTGAGAAACGTGATCGCGAGCGCAATCGCGGTCCACGTCGCATCGCGTGTGCGCGCCCTCGGCAGCGTGACCGCTACGTTGCCAACGGCGAGTGAGACGCCGAATCCGACTAACGCGATGCCCACATGGCGGAGCACCGTCGAGCCGCCGGCCACGCCGGCGACGAAGCACGCGACTCCAGGCGCAAAGCTCCAGAAGCTCACATGGCCGGCGCGCGTCGAGCGCACGGGCGCGCCGAGAGCAACCGGCAAGAGCTGATAGAGCGCGCCGAAGATCGTCATCGTGATCCAGCCGAGCGTGAACAGGTGCGTGACCGCGGCAACGTGCGGCGATGGATACGCACCGGCTGCGAGCTCGGGCGCGATCCAGACGAGCCCGAGCGCACCCGCGAAGAGAAAGAGTGTCGCGGCAGCAAAATGTTCGCCGGCCAAGCGCGTTGCGTTAGGCGCCGGTATCATCGCGCCGGGCGAGCGCGCGATGTGCGCGTCGAGCGTGACCCGCGCCGCACGCGGCGGTATCACGGCGGTCATCGGACGAGCTCCGCGTCGACGTGGCGCCACCCGAGCGCCGCGGCCACGGCGCGCGCGACGTGATCGAACGCCGTGCCGATCTCACTCAGCGGACGCGCGACCATCGCCGGCACGCCTGTGTCTCCTTCCTCGATGATCCGACCGTCGAACGGGATCTCGCCGAGGAACGGGACGTTCATCTCGGCCGCAATCGCGCGCCCGGCACCATAGCCGAACGTGCCGGCCATGTTCTCGACGATACCGAGAACCGGCACCTCCAGCGCCTTGAACATCTCGATGGCCTTGCGCGTCTCGGCGGCGGCGACGCGCGGCGGTTGCGTCACCACGATTGCGCCCGAGAGTGAAACAGCTTGCGCCAGACTCAAGGGGACGTCGCCGGTGCCGGGCGGGAGATCGACGATGAGGACGTCGAGCGACGGCCACGCCACGCCGCGCGCGAATTGCTTCACGGCCTTCGAAACCATCGGCCCGCGCCAAATCGCCGGCGACCCCTCGCCGACAAAGAATCCAAAACTGATCAGCGGCAGGCCGTGCGCGGTGAGTGGGATGATGTGCTTTTCCGGGGACATCCGAACGCGACGCGCACCATCTTCGATCCCGAGGAGAATCGGCAGGCTTGGTCCGTAGATGTCGGCGTCGAGGAGTCCCACGCTGAGGCCGTCTCGCGCCAGCGCGAGCGCGAGGTTCGTTGCGACTGTGCTCTTGCCGACGCCTCCCTTGCCTGCACCGACGGCCACGACGTGACGAACGCTCGCGAGGTGTACCTGCTCGCTCCAGGGATCGGCCGGCTGGCGCGTAACGGGGCGCGCCACCGGCCGCGGCGCGACGATCTCCACGGCGACGCCAATCGCACCGCGCGCGCGAAGCACCTCGGTGATGCGTTGCTCGAGTTGCGCCGGAACGGAGGGATCGGCCGTGCGCAGCGTTAGGCGGACCTTCACGCGGCCGGCGCATACGCTCACATGGTCTACCATCTTGAGCGACTCGAGGTCCCGGTTCAGATTCGGGTATCGCACCTCGCGCAGCGCATCATGGACGGCGTCTACGGTCAGCTCGCTGATGGCGGTCGTGCGATCATCGTGCTCCATACGCGAATGGTCGCGTCTAGAGCGCGCGCACGGCGTGACGGATGTCTCAGCGCGCCGCGAAGGGTTCGGCCGCGGGGAGCAGCGCGCGCAATCGGGCGAGATCGGGCACGAGGATATCGTGGCGCCCGGCCGGCCGAATGAGGCCACGCCGGCGCAGCTGCTTGAGCGCGCGGGAAACCGACTCGCGCGCCGCGCCGATCTCCACGGCGATCTCTTCCTGCGTGCGCTCGAGGTGGACAACGACGCCTGCCGGCGTCGTGCGTCCCGCCCGGTCGGCGTAGTCCACAATGAGGAGTGCGAGTCGCGCGGCGACGTCGCGGAACGCAAGCGTTTCGGCGACGTGGACGAGGTGCCTCAATCGGCGGCCGAGCTCCCGGATGATGGCCTGTGCGATGTCGGGATGCGCACGATAGATGTGCTCGAAGTCGTCGCGAGGAAGAAAGATGAGACGAGATTCGTCTAAGCTGATCGCGGATGCCGGATAGGGTCCACCATCGAACAACGGCAGTTCCGCGACCGGCCGTCCCGGCCCCTCGACGTGTAGCACCTGCATCTTCCCTTCCGGGCTCGTGCGATAGATGCGCACGCGTCCCGACTCGATGATGTACAGGCCGCGACACGACTCGCCCGCGGTGAAGAGCACGTGTCCTGGTCCCACGAGTCGCGACACGCACCGCGCGGCGAGACGCGTCAGCGCTGCGTCGTCGAGGCCGGCGAAGAGCGGGATGCCGCGCAACACGGTGTTGATCGTCATGCCCTGAAATATGGCTGCGCTGCCGGTTGCGCCAGCAGGCGATTTGCGACGCGTCGTGTGACAACCGTCACCCGGACCGCGCGTCGTCCATGCGATGCTTCGGCGTGGGGTGTCGTGCACCGCGACGCCACTACGTTAGACACAACGCGAAGGCGGAGTCGTCATGGACAATCGCGACGAGCGAGAGCGCGCGCTCTGGAGCGCACTGGGCACCGTCATCGATCCGGAGATCGGCCTCGACATTGTCACGCTGGGCCTCGTGTACGGCGTCGAGATCACGGGCGATGCCGCGTGCATCACCCACACGCTCACGACTCCCGGATGCCCGATGGAGCGCATCATCACCGCCGGGATCCGTGAGGCTGCCGGAATGGTGGACGGCATCCGCACGATCGACACGCGGCTCGTATGGGATCCCATGTGGCACGCCGGGATGATCGCGGATGGCGCGTGGCCGCGATGAGCCTCTCGATGTCGCTGGCAAACTCCCGTGGTCCGTCATTCGTTGTTCGTTTCGTGTTTTCCTACCCGTGGTCCGTCGTTCGGTGTTCGTCATCCGGCGACGGCCATGGGCGGCTTCTCAGGTCGCATCATCCTCACGGACCGGAATCGATCGCGGCGCGCAGTGCCGCGCAGAGCGCGACGGAATCGAGAGCGTGGCGGTGGGCCGCTTCTTCTACCGTGAGAACGCCGCCGCAGCAGGTGTCGAGGCCGAAGCGTGTGAACACCTCGGCGGTTGCCGGGTGGCTGTGAAGAATTTCCGCAACCGTCATGGTACAATCGAGAGCGTGTTCAGTCGTGTCCATTGTGGCTCCGTGTAGAAGCATGGATGTATCGGTTTCCTCTCACGTGCGAAGATGCGGGTTGTACCATGCTAGAGAGTCAAGGGTCTCGAGCGGGCGAGGCGGTGCCGATGTTGATCGGTGAGCTGGCGCGTCGGGCCGGCGTGAACGTGCAGACGGTACGCTATTACGAGCTCCGCGGTCTCCTGGCCGAGCCGACGCGCACGTTAGGCGGTTATCGGCAGTACACGGAGGACGCGCTCGATCGGATGCGGTTCATTCGACGCGCCCAGGACCTCGGGTTCACCCTGTCGGAGATTGCCGACTTGCTGGCGCTGCGGCTCGATCCGCGGACGCAGGCCGACGCGGTCAGGCGCCGAGCGCACGCAAAGATCGCCGACATCGACCGGCGCGTTCGCGGCCTGGAGCGCATGCGCCATGCGTTGGTCGGTCTGGCGGAAGACTGTCGTGGTTCGATCGACGCGTGTCCGTTGTTGGGCACGTTAGGCGCACCTGGATCGGACGCCTGAGATGCACGAGGTGTTCCGTCTTCGAGCCGATCCGACGAGCATCTACGCTCATCAAGAAACGGACAAAGCACGGGCAAACGGACAAAGCACGGACGAGAGACAGAGAAGAACGAGCGCTTTTTTCTTTGCCTTTGTATCGTCCGTACGTTGTCCGTTTGTCCGTGCTTCGTCCGTTTCCTCATGAGCGTAGATGCCAGGCCCCACTAGCTCCCGCGGATGAGGAAGAGGAGTCCCGCGGCGATGAGCGTGAGCTCGATGAGCAACACGAACACCCGCTCCGGCAGCCGATCCACGATTCGCTTCCCGGTCCACGAGCCCAGAACCATGATCGGCCCGAGCGCCAGTCCCGCCAGCACGGCCCGGTCGCTGAGCAGCGAGCCCTGTCCGTACGCCACGAGCTTCACGACGTGCATCACGACCGTGGACATCGCTTCGGTTCCGATATACGCGCCGCGCACGAGACCGAAGGCCAGAAAGAACGGCGCCATGATCGGCCCAACGCTGCCTAACAGAGCGGACAGAAAGGCTGAGCCGGCGCCGAGCAATGCGAAGCTCCGGAGGGGCGGCCGGCGAGGAGCTCCCGGATGCAGCCGCCGCCACACAACCACGAGAATCAGAAAGACGCCGAGCAATCGCGTGAGTGCCGAGAGCGGCGCCCGCGCGAACAGGAATCCGCCGGCGAATGCAAACGGCACAGCACCCAACGCAAACCAACCGACCACCCGCCAGTCGACCTCGCGCCGATTGAACCACACGCGGCTGCCGTTGCCGATGAGCTGCGCCACCGTGAGGATGGGAATCGCTTCGCGCACGCCGAACACGGCAGCGAGCACGGGCAGCAGCACCGCCGCGCCACCGAAGCCGGTCACGGCCGCGAGCGTGGCCGCCACGAACGCGACCGCGCCCAACAGGAGCACGACGAGCGGTTGCATGGCGTGCATTTCTAATCGCAGATGAGAGAGAGACAACGGGGAAAAGGGAAGCGCTCGCTACGCTCGCTTGGGGAACCGCTGCGCTGGGGGAAGGGGCGGCGACGCCGCCTGAGGGAGAGGAACCAGATCAATGGTCTGCGCGACGTGAGTGCCGCGCGCGCGCCCGCGCGCCCCGGGACTCTCCACCCAGAGACCACTGATGTCCTTCCATTCCCTCAGGCGGCGTCGCCGCCGCTTCCCCCAGCGCAGCGCTTCCCCAAGCGAGCGGAGCGAGCGCTTCCCTCTTCCCGATTCAGATCGGACGCTTCGCGTTAGGCACCAGCGGTCACATCCCCGCCCCCGCCAGGTCGCGCACGGCCGTCGCCAGCGTGTGCACCTTGGCGGCATCGGATGAGCCGTTCGCATCGCCCTCGATCTGGGACGCGAGCTGCGTCAGCGCGGTTCGCCGAGCGTCGCCCGACGCCTGCTCCGCGCTGCCTAACGACTGACGGACCGTCTTGAGCTGATCGCCCGACAGCCCGTTCGACCGCTCGAGCTGGTCGACGTACGCGCGCGCCAGCGCAAAGCTCGCCGGCCACACGTACTTGGGCTGGCCCTGCACGTTCAGGTAATCGAGGTGCACCGACTTCGCCGCGTCGATCTCGTTCTGCGTGATGAGCGGGTTCGGCGTCAACTCGAGAATGTCGAGCCCGCGCGCGATCTCCGAGCTCACGATCACACCGTTGTACCAGTACGCCGACCACGTACCGCCATCCTCCATGCGCGTCGAGTCGATCGGACCGCGATCGAAGAACGCGATTTCTTTGGGGTGCGCGGCGTCGGTGAAGTCGAACACCGAAATGCCGCCCTGATACCACGACTGCACCATCACGTCGCGACCCGGAATCGGAATGAGCGAGCCGTTGTGCGCCACGCAGTTCTCGAACGGCGTCTGCGGCGCCAGCATCTTGTAGTAGCTCTGGAAGTGCAGCTGGCCGCCTTCGATCGTGAAGATCGCATCGCCGCCCCACTGCTTGGGATCCGTCGCGCGACACTTGGGCTGTCCACCACCGCCCCATTCATCGGAGAACAGCAGCTTCGTGCCGTCGTTGTTGAACGTGGCCGAGTGCCAGTACGAGAAGTTGGAATCGCTCGCCGCGTAGAGGCGCTTCGGGTTCGTCGGGTCGTGGATGTCCAGCAACATGCCATAGCCCTCGCACGCGCCGCCCGCGAAGCCGATCGCGGGATACACGGTGATGTCGTGGCACTGCGTTGGGCCGGGACGTGGACCGGTGCCGGGACCCGTGCCGAACATCTTGCTGATGATGCCGGGCAACGCCGCACGGAGTGCGGCGCTATCGGCCGCCGTGGGAGCGCCGGTGCCGCCACGCGCCTTCACGACGCTATCCAACATCGGCGTCACGAACCGCGACGGCATCACCATGTCTTCGCCCATCACGGGGATGTTCACGACGAACTCGCCCTTGGCGCGCGCTTCCGCGATGGCCGCCTTGTCCGCCGGCGCTTCGCCATGATGCGCCGGTGCGACGAGGTCGTTGAAGATGCGGGGCGAGCTCACGATCGCCGCCTGCTCCGGATTCGCCAACGGCACCTTGATCACTTCGATCCGGAACAGCGCCGAGTTCGGGTCTTCGCTCGGCTTCATGCGCGAGCAGCCGGCCAGCTCGTTAGGCGAACGGACGCCGGCCGATCCGGAGATGTACACGTACACGTCGGCCGGATCCTTGGGGTCGACCAGCAACGTGTGCGTGTGCGACCCGCGGCACGTCTGCACGTTCGCGATGTACTTCGGATTCGCGATGTCGGAGATGTCGAAGATGCGGAGGCCGCGTACGCGCTCCTTGCTCACGGTGTCCTTCACACCTTCGCCGCCGCAGTCGAGACGTCCGCCCTGTCCCTCGGCGGACACGAAGAGCAGGTTCTTGTAGACCGACACGTCGCTCTGCGACGCCGGACAGAAATAACCCTTCGTGAGAACGGGGTGCGCGGGATCCGTGATGTCCCACACCTGGAACCCGTTGTAATTCCCCTGGATCGCGTAGTGGCCCGTGAACGCGAGGTCGCTATTGGTGCTGTGCAGGAACTGGCCGGTAGGCGGCGTCGTGGAGACGAGCTTCATGTTCCAGGTCGCCATGCCCGCGTCGTAGAGTCCGGCCTTGAGACCGACACGCGGATCGGGGCTCGGCGGACTGCCGGTCAAGCGACCGGCCGACACCGGCGCGGCCGACGAGGCGAGCTGGGATGTCGATTTGGATGTCGCGCAAGCGGCGGCGGACAGTAGCGCAACCGCGGCCGCTAGTGTCGTCGATGACGGCATCATTCGGCGCGCTGGACGCACGAATCTCATAAGGGGTCCTCGGGACGGGGAGAGCGACTACTGTCGCGCGATGTTGGTGTGAGTGTGCCGAACATAGCGTGCGGCCGTCCGAATGCCAGGCGTCGGATCAGCTTCTAACAACGCGGGCTTGTATGCCCGCAAGCGACCTGATCCATAGCCGATCCTTTATTTAGTATCAATTGGTGAATAAATGCGTGGCGGGGTGCGACTGACCCTGGCTCCTTTGGCTGGAGCCGATGTCGCTGGCGAACTTCCCGTGGTCCGTCAGTCGTTGTCCGTTTCGTGTTTTCCTACCCGTGGTCCGTTCGTCGTTGTTGGTGATGAGCGCGTCAAGCGAGACATGATGCGACCCGAGCAGCCAGCCACGGCCGTCGCCGGATGACGAACACCGAACGACGGACCACGGGTAGGAAAGCACGAAACGAACAACGCATGACGGACCACGGGACGGTGCCCGGGAGCGGATTACGCACCGCCGTTAGGCACTGCCTCGGCCGCGGCTGAATCTCCGTTAGCCGAGGATCGGAGGCATCCCCGCGATGTCCCGCCTAACGAGCTGCGGCGTCTCGCCCGCACTCCAGCGCGGCACGCGGTGCGCCACGCGATAGAGAATGGGCCCGCCGTCGTCGGCCGCCGCGCGCTCGATCGGCCGCGGCACGCACACGAACTCTACGTCGAGCGCGTCGGCCGTCGCGCGAACCGCCGTGTAGCCGTGTCCCCCCAGATCGACGAACGAGAGATGCGGTGCCACGTCCGGGTTGCGCTCCGCGAGCGCGTGCGGGATGTCGCGGCCCTCGTGCAACGCGACACACGTTTTCACACCGTGGCGCAGCGCCGCGTTGATCGTCGCCCACGACGAATTCGGCGTGTCGCGAAAATACAGCGCGCGATATGGATGGTTCTTGGGAATCACGTACTTCGCCGCCTCCTCGAGCCCGGGCGCCGAGATCGATCCCGTGATGAACTCCACGCCCACGGGCTCGAACTTCTCGGGCGGCAAGCTTGCCGACATGCGGCCGGCCGTGAACGCGTGCCGGTCGCCGGCGATGGATACGAACCCCGAGATCCCGTTCGTGCGGACCGCATCGTAAATCGCGTTGCGCTCGGTGCGGTACGCGGACCAATCGTCTTCCGTGATCACGCCGTATCCCGCCGCCGTCCAGCGCGCGCCCGCGGGCGGCGGGAAATGTTGCAAGTCGGTGCGCCAGTCGAGCGAACCCACCGAATTGCCCCAGAGCTTCCACGGCGCCTGCGATCCGCGCAGCTGTTCGATGAACCACGCCCGCTGCCGCGCACCCAAGATCGTCCCGGGCGGCGACACGCGCCGCGGGTTAGGCAAATCGCCGCTGCCGGCGGCGACGGCCGCCGGCGGCGACCCGTCGTGCGCGATGCGGCCGGCGTCGAGCATCGTCAACGCATCTTGCGACTCGAAGAACGGCACGCCCGGCTGGCGGAACGGCGCCCACTCGGGACAGTCGGTGAGCGGCTCCGAACGGTACGACCGGTTGTCCGTGAGCACGAGGTCGACGTGCGCGCCCAACTTGAACGTCCGGTACAGCGTGAGCGCGTTGATGGCCTCGAGGTTGCCCGGCTCTTCGCCCAACCCGTTGGAATCGAATCGGCCTAACGGAGCGTCGCGCACCACCGGCGGCGTGAAGGTGTTCACGCCGCCCGGACCGGCCTTCACCACGCGCGCCGGTTGATAGTCCCACCACGCCTGCGCCGCCGCCACTTTGCGCGTCTGCGCCGGCACCACACCGTGCCCGAAGTTCTCCTGGCTCTGCCACCCCTTCCACGAGAATTCGTGGTTGTCCCACATGCAGATGAACGGCCATCGCGCGCGCGCGTCCTGCAAATCGGGATCGGTGAGGTACGCGCGATAGAGCGCGCGGTATCCCTCCACGGTGGTCGGCACGTGAAAGTCCGCGTGCTTCTCGCCGTCGGGGTAGCGCACGATGTCGCGAATGCGACGATCGTACATGCCCTGTGGGCGGTCCTCGGGATACCACACGATCTCGTACACGAAGTCGCCCAGGTGCAGCACGAAGCTCAGCCGGTCCTGGATCGGGCGGCGCGCGTCCTCCCAGATCATCCGGCGGTACGCATTGCACGACCCCTGCTGCACGTTCTGGCACGACACGAACACGAAGTTGAGCGGCTTGGTGTCGTTGGCCGCCGGCGCCGTGAGCGTCCGGCCCACGCGGCTCGCGTTGCCGCCGTCATCGATGAACCGGTACCAGTACTCGCGCCGCGGCTTGAGGCCGGCGGCCAACACCCGGCACGTCCAATCGGAATCGGCCGAGAGCGGCACGATCGACTCCGCGACCACGTTGTGGAACGCGACGTCTTCGGCGACCTGCGCCGTGAGACGGGACGCGTTGTCGCCGGCCACCGGCGGCCGCCGGGTCCAGATCAGGACGCTGTCGGGATACGGGTCGCCCGAGGCGACTCCCTGCGGGAACAGGTCGCGGCGCTCCGGCCACGACGGCGATGCGAAATGCGGGAGGCGCGGCTTCCACGCCAACGACGCGCCCAGTGCGACCGCGAGCTTCAGCGCTTCGCGGCGATTCATCGGTTTCATGGCTCCAACGATAATCGACTAAGGGTCTCAACTGGTGGGCCCACCCTACGTTCACCGCCCAAAGGTCCCCCCTTGTGAGCTACAGGCCTGCGCCCGCACCTTCTGGCCGTTGGCCGGTACGCTCGAGTGCGCCGGCGGTTCCGACTTTCACGGGTGGACGAATCATGCGCGCATGTCGATTCATCGCGGGGTTGGCCCTTCTCCCCTGCGCTCACCTCGCCTCGGCACAGCAGGCGCCGGACCGGCGAGTCACCGAAAGCGGCAAGACCGTCACCGTCTACTCGATTTCCTGGCCCACGCCGATCAGCAACGTGGTCGCGGACGTCGAGGTGTGCGCGGGAGACAACGCGCCCCAAGGTACCTTCGCATTCCCCTCATGGTTCCAGCTGCACTTGGCCGACGGGTCCGTGATCGGCCCGGCGGGTACGGCGAAACAGCCGAATCTCGAGATCACGCCGCTCAAGGCCAAACAGTGCGCCCGCGGCTGGATGCAGTTTGCGATTGTCGTCGGACAGAAGCCGGTTGCGATTCACTATCACGAGCTCTCGAAGGACAAAAAGCCAATCGATTGGGCGGTGAAACAATCGCACTGAACTATCCGACGTGCGCATGTTTGACCACATTTCCGGAACGGCGTAACTAGAGATTCCCATCACGACGGGACGTTTTGTGTCGACTGCGCTCCACGATCGGCTTCAGAACGCCCTGGGTGACGCGTACCGCATCGAGCGCGAGCTGGCGCCCGGCGGGATGAGCCGGCTGTTCCTCGCGACGGAGCGTTCGCTCGACCGGCGCGTGGTGGTGAAGCTTCTCCCGCCGGAGCTCACGAGCGAAGTCAGCGCGCAGCGTTTTCAGCGCGAGATTCTGGTCACGGCCAAGTTGCAGCACCCGCACATTCTGCCGGTGCTCACGGCGGGCGCGCGCGACGGATTGTTGTACTACATCACGCCGTTCGTGGGCGACGAGTCGCTCCGGCAGCGCATCGCGCAGCGCGGCGCGCTGCCCATCGACGACACGGTCCGCCTGCTCCGCACCGTGGCCGACGCGCTGGCGTTCGCGCATGCGTTAGGCATCGTGCACCGCGACCTCAAGCCCGACAACATCTTTCTCCAGCACGGCTACGCGATCCTCGCCGACTTCGGCATCGCGCGGGCGGTCGAGCAGGCCACCCTCGCCACGCCGGCCGAGCGCCTAACGGGGACGGGCATGGGGCTCGGCACCCCGGGGTACATGGCGCCGGAGCAATTGGCCGGCGAAGCGGACGTCGATGCGCGCGCCGACATCTATGCGATGGGCATCGTGGCGTACGAGATGTTGACGGGACAACCGCCGTTCGCCGGCAGGCCGGCACCCAGGCTGGTGGTCGCGCACCTGACCGAGATGCCGGAGCCGGTCGCGACCCGCCGGTCGGACGCGCCGACGCGCCTCGCGCAGGCGGTGATGCGGTGTTTGGAGAAGGATCCGGCGCACCGCTGGCAGACCGTGGAGGCCTTCGTGCCGGAGCTGGACGAGGTGGCGGCGCCCGCCGCGACGCGCCCGGTACCGGCCGCGGTCTCCGGTGTTCCGTTAGGCGAGGCGTCGTTGTCGGCGGACGCGCCGCGCGACGCGGTGCTGTTGGGCCTCGATGCGGTGGAGCGCTGCGACTGGCACGAGGCGTTCGACGCGCTAAGCGCCGCCGATGCCGCGCGGCCGCTGGCGGCCGAACACCTCGAGGCGCTCGCAGAAGCGGCATGGTGGCTGGGCAAGAGCGACGAATGCATTCGCGCGCGCGAACGTGCGTACGCACGCTACCTCGAGCGCGATGACCAGCGACGCGCGGCACGCATGGCCATCGCGGTCGCCGAGGATCACTCGCACAAGCTCGCGCGCGCGGTCGCGCAGGGATGGCTGCAACGCGCGGAGCGCCATCTCGAGGCGGTGCCCGAATGCGTCGAGCACGGATGGATGGCGCGTACGCAAGCGATGCTGGCGTTCGAGGACGACCGCGACACCGACACGGCGTGGTCCCATGCCCAACGCGCGCTCGACATCGGTCGCCGCATGAACGCGCGCGATCTCCAAACGTTGGCGCTGCAGGACTGTGGCCGCATTCTCGTGTCGCGCGGGAACGTGGCGGACGGCATGGCTGCGATCGACGAAGCCATGGTCGCGGCCACGAGCGGCGAGCTCGGCGCGCGCACCACGGGACGCATCTTCTGCAACATGATGAGCACCTGTCAGAAGCTCGCCGACTACCGGCGCGCGGCCGAGTGGAACGAAGCCGCGCGGCGGTGGTGCGAACCGCATGCGCAGTCGGGCTATCCGGGGATTTGCCGCGTGCACCGCGCCGAGCTGCTGCGGCTGCGCGGCTCGTGGTCGGAGGCCGAGCTCGAGGCGCGCCGTGCGTCGCAAGAGCTACAGGACTTCTTGAGCGACGTGTCGGCGGAGGCGTACTACGAGTTAGGCCAGATCCGTCTGCACATGGGCGACTTCGAGACGGCCGACACCATGTTCCGCCAATCGCACGAGCTGGGGCGCGACCCGCTGCCCGGGCTCGCGCTGCTCCGCCTGGCGCAGGGTCGCACCGACAGCGCGCGCGCGCTGCTGGAGCGTGCGTTGTCGGATCCGTTGGTCACGCCGCTCGACCGCGCGAAGCTCCTGCCCGCGCAGGCGCAGGCCGCGTTCGCGGCGGGCGCCACGCAAGCGACGCGCGCGGCGGCCGATGAGTTGGCTTCGATCGCCGACGCCTACGGCTCGCCGGCGCTGGCCGCGCACGCCGCGCTCGCGCGCGGCCTGGTCGAGTTAGGCGAAAACGAGCCGGCGAAAGCCGCGGCGAGCCTGCGCCGCGCGTGGAAGCTCGCCAAGGATTGCGACCTCCCCTACGACGCCGCGCGGGCCCGCGTGCTGTTGGGCCGCGCCTACCGCGCCTGCGGCAACAGCGAGGACGCCGAGCTCGAGCTGCACGCGGCGGCCACGAGCTTCGAGCGGTTGGGCGCCGCGGCCGACGCCCGGAGCACCGTCGATCTTCTGCGCGCCTAACGTACTGGCCTCTACGCTCAGGCTGAAACGGATAAAGGCGAAAACAGCGGATTTGACGGATACAACAGGCCGGTTCAACCGGTCAATGCAACGGGTGCGGCCTCCCCGTGGTCCGTCATTCGTCGTTCGTGTCGTGTTTTCCTACCCGTTGGCCGTCCGTCGTTGTTAGTGACCAGTGCGTCGCAAAATATGATGCGACTGAGAAGCCAGCCACGGCCGTCGCCGGATGACGCACCCCGAACGACGGACCACGGGTAGGAAAGCACGCAACGAACAACGAATGACAGACCACGGCGAAGTTGCCCGCACGAGATCGAGCCTGGTCGTCAGTCGATGGCAACCGTTGCGCGCACCGATTGAATCCGCCCTTGAAGCAGTTGCAGTTTTGTCCGATCTGACCGTCTTGCCCGTGCTTTGCCCGTTTCCCCCACGAGCGTAGATGCCGGCTTGGGCGCTCACTCACTCCGCGGGCGAGAGCCACGAGCGAAGCGAGATGCCCCACCGCACGCTCGCCAGCACCGCCACCACGTCGGGTGCCGCCGTGCGGCGAAACCGCTCCCCCAATCCCGCCGACAGCCAGAGCGATTCAGCGGCGCGCAGCTCCAGGCCTAACGACCACGCCGTCGCGCGACCCGGGACGCCGGCGGGTGGGCCCGAGCGCGTCTGGCCGAGGAGCTCGACGAAGCCGTTCACGGATTCGCTGCCGACGTTGAAGCGGGCGCCGTAACTGAGCGCGTCGAACACAGCGGGCGCGGCATCGCCGCGGTCGTGCGTCCAATCGGCGTAGAGTAGCGTCTGCGCAATCGTGCCCACCCGGATGGCACCCGTTGCCCACACGCGATCGCCCGCGTGGCGCCGGCGTGCGAACGAGCCGCGCCGCAGCTGCTCGCCGCCGGCGTACGCGACGGACACGCTCGTCGCATTCCAGTGCGCCCGCGCGTAGCGGCGCGCGAGCTTGCGCGTGTGCGAGTCCATGCACCGCACGGCGCGATCGTGGTGCTCGGCGAGCAGGTCGCGCAGCAGCGCGTTCATCTGCGTCGACGCATCGGCGCGCGGAATGCCGGGGATCGGCGCGCGCGGCCGGCACCGCGCAATCGAGTCGCCCAGCGCCTCGAGGAACACCGGATCGCGCATCGGGTCGCCGCGATCGACGAGCGTGAGACGAAGGCCGTACGCCAACACGGTGGGTGCCGTGTCGCCCGCGGCGCGCGCCGCGCCTAACGAGAGGAGCAGATTGGCCAACAGGTAGCGCGGGGTGATGCCCGGTTCGCGATACTGCTCGAGCGAGACGCCGAGCCCGGGCACGAGGGCCGACGGCGACGCCTCGAGCGCGAACCCCTGGCGCGCCTGTCCGTGCTCGTCGACGCCGCTCGCCAGGCCGATCAGGAAATCGCGCGCCGTCGCGGGGCGCGCGATCGTGGCCGGTGTCGTGCCTAAAAATGCCGCCGCCGGCATGTCCGGCACGGAGTAGCTCGAGATCACACTCGCCGCGGCGCGGCGCACGAGATCGGCCGAGTCGCGCTCGGCGTCGTCGACCGTCGTGGTGTCATCGTCGGCTTGGGTCGTGTCGGCGTCTTGCGCCGCGAGCGGAATGGTCGCGGCGAAGAGCATCGCCACGAACAGGAGTGCGACGCGCGCCGATGGCGTCAGACGAGATCGAGCCATTGTTCCACCGAGTCGTTGCCCGCCGCGTCGGTGGTGCCGCGCAGATCGATCGAGCCGTGCGAGACCGGTGCGTCGCGTTGGGTCAGGATGAGACGAGCGTGATAGACGCCGTGCGGGCGCGCGGGATTCGACACCGCCACCCAATAGTAGATCTGCGCGTGGGACTGGGTCTCGAGCGTGGCCTGGTGCCGATCACTCTGGCCGTCGCCGGTGCGACCTTCGGCGAACTTCTTCCACTCGTCCGTGCCCGGCGGCCGGTGCCAGAACGCATAGGCCACGGCGTGTCCTGATTCACACACCACCTCGATGCGCAGCGGCGCGGCCGGATCGATCGGGCCAACGCGTGGAATCATGGTGTCTCCTCATGCTGGCCGGGTGCGCGGGCCGCGCGCCGGCGTCGGGCCTCGTGTTCGCCTAACTTCCGGACCTCACCTGCAACCGGTAGCTGCCGGGGTTGGGCGCCGGCGTGGCGCTCCACCCCACGGCGATGGTGTACGCACCGGGTTGCAGCGCCGCGGTGATCTTCGAGCAGTAGTTGCCGGGGAACGTCACCGTCGGATCGCCGAAGTACGAGTCGTTGTCGTTGGACGCGACCGTCGCGCCGTTCTTGTCGGTGACGGCGAGCGTCGTGTTGAGCTCGACCGCCAGGCCGCAGGCGCCGAGGACGCCCGACGTTTCGATGGTGTACGTGCCGGCGGACGGGATGAGGACGCGATAGTAGTCCTTCACGTTGGACGCGCCGATCGCACCCGCGATCCAACTGTCGACGAAGATCTGCTGCGGGTGCGTCTTGTCTCCGTTAGGCGACTGCTCCACCGGCGCGCCGATCACGACGGCGGCGGTGCCCATGTGCACGCTGTCGACCGCGATGGCCGACGGCTGCGTCCCGCCTGCCCAACCGAAGCGCCGGCCGGGGAACCCGATGACCCCGTCGCCCTCCTCGTCCTGTCCGGCCACCACGTAGTACGAGCCGGCCGGAAGCCGCGTGAGCGTGAACGAACCGTCGGCCGCGACCGGGCCCGACGCGTCGACGGCACCGGTGTTCGCGTCGATCGCGCGCACGGTCGTCGTCGCCGCCGGTTGGTGGCCCGTCACCGCGGCGTACGCGTCGACGAGACCCATCCCGTAGCGATCGTCCGGCCCAACGGGACCGACATCCATCGCTGAGCCTAACAGACGCGCGCGGAGCGCCGAACCGGACATGCCGGGATTCTTGGCCAGCACCAGCGCCGCGACACCGGACACGTGCGGCGCGGCCATCGACGTTCCGGTATAGAACGCGTAACTCGGCGTGCCCGTCGAGAAATTCCACGTCGTGGACAAGATACCGCCGCTGCCGCCCGTATACGGATTGCTCAGGTCGTCGAAGCGAAAGTCGCCGCCGGGTGCGACGAGCGAGACGTCGGCGCCGCTCGAGCTGTAGCTCGCAAGGTTGGCGTCGGGACCCAACGCGGCCACGGCGATTACGCCCGGATACGCGGCCGGATACGACGGCTCGGTGGTCGGCGTGTTGCCCGACGCGGCGACGACAATGGAGCCGGCTGAGATCGCGGCCGCGACGGCGCGCGCGAGACCGGTGTCGGCCGCCGGCCCGCCCAGGCTCATGTTGATGATCGGCGCGCGGTTCGGCGCGCGCACCAGCACGCCGTTGTGCCCCGCGGCCGGCAGCCCCGCCGCGTACAGCACCGCCTGCGCGATGTCGAAGAAGTAGCCGCTGCCGTCGATGCCTAACGCACGCACCGGACGGATCGTGACCTGCCAATCCACGCCGCTCACGATGCCCAACGCGTTCCCGCCGGCGCCGATCGTGCCCGCCACGTGGAGGCCGTGGTTCGCGGCGTCGTCGATGGTCCAACACCCGGCTTGATCGTCGAACGTCACCGACACGGGCATCGTCGGATCCGCATCGGGCCCATTGTCGCCGTCGTCGTCGAAATTGGAGAACGAGCCGCCGCTGCAGAACGGTTGCGGTCCCACGTTGGCCGAGTCGTTCTGCACGAAATCGTAGCCGCCCGCCATGTCGAGGTTGGCCGTGATGTCGGGATGCTGGTTGATCCCGTCATCGATCACGGCAACCACCACGCTCGGGCTGCCCGTCACCACGTGCCAGGCCCGCGGCGCGTCGATGAGACTGTAGTTCCACAGTTGGGCATCCATCCCCTGCGTCTGGGGGAACGCGATCGTGCCGGCCCCCGGATTCTGCGATGCGCTCGTCCGACGTTGCGACACCGGTGTGAACACGCTCTTGCCGATCGGGCCACGGCTCAGGAGACCATCGACGCTGACCGAAGCGACCGCGGGATCGGCGCGCAGGGCGCGCACCACCGAGTCGCGGTCGGACACCGCGTGGACGCGAACCCGCGCTACCGCGATCGCGGGCGACACGGCCATGACGTCGAAGTGCGACGCCATCGGCATCGTCGTTAGGCGAGACCGGATCGACGCGGCAACCACCCGCGCGCCATCCAGCCCGAGCGTCCTGATCGCGCCGGGCCCCGGCAGACCGATCGCCGACGCGCGATACGCCACGTCGAGTTGCAGACCCTTGATGGGCCGCGGCGCCACCGCGGACAGCACCACCGGCGCGCGCAGCGGACCGTGCGAAAGCGCCGGGAGTCGCACGTTACCGGCGGCGATCGCCACGTGCCCAACGATGGTCGGACCCGTACTCACGATGAACTCAGCCGCCGCACCGGCGACGGCGTTGCTCATCGCGCTCACCGTGGTGACGCCGGGCGCCTGGCCCATCGTGAACGTGGTAGACGCGTTGCCCGACGCATCGGTGCTAACGGTGGACGGCGACAAGGCGCCGGCGCCCGACGTCACCGTGAACGTCACCGACACACCGGACGCGGGCGTGCCCGTCGAGGTCGTGACGCGCGCCACCAGCGGCTGTGCGAGTGGTTGCCCCAAGTCCGCCGTCTGGCCGCCGCCGGAAATCGCGGCGATCTTGACCGGTGTGGGCGTATTCGGCGACGCCGTTCCGCCGCATGCGCATACTGCGAGCAGCGCGAGAGCGCGCGCCCCGTCGCGGAGCAACCGATGCATCGACATGTACGACACCAGATGGGTAAAGCGGGGAGGTTGGGCGAGGTGTGGTGCGGGACAGCCACCGGGCCCTACATTGGGGCCGACCGGGCTTCGGAGGCAAGGGTTTGACGCCGCACGTGTGGGGATTTCTCGCCGGCGCGCTGCATATCGGGCTCGCGTTGGCCGTGTCGGCGCACATTGTCCTCTACAAGACCGATGTCCGATCCGCGATCGGATGGATCGGTCTCGTCTGGCTCACGCCCATCGTGGGGTCGGGCCTGTACGTGTTGTTCGGCATCAACCGCATTCGGCGACGCGCGGGACGGGTGCGGGGCCGTCGCTCCACGTTCACGGAGGAGCTGCGCGCCGACGGCCCCGAACCCGTCACGCCCCCGCCCGACGTCCCCCAATCGTTAGGCGCGCTCGCGACGCTGGTGCGCCGAGTGACGCGGTGGCCGCTCACCGGTGGCAACGCGATCGAGGCATTGTGCAATGGCGACGAGGCCTATCCCGCGATGCTCGAGGCCATCGACGGCGCCTCACGCAGCGTCGCACTCGCCACGTACATCTTCGACCGCGGCCGCGCCGGCGCGGAGTTCGTCGCCGCGCTCGAGCGAGCGGTGTCGCGAGGATGCCAGGTGCGCGTACTCATCGACGGCGTTGGTGCGCGGTACAGTCATCCGCCCATCGTCGAGGAGCTGCGGCACCGACGTGTGCCGGTCGCGCGGTTCGTCCCGTCGCGCGTGCCCTTCCCGCACCCGTACATGAACCTGCGCAATCACCGCAAAATGCTGATCGTGGACGGCGTGATCGGATTTTGCGGAGGTCTCAACATTCGCGATGCGTGCGTGCTCGCGTATGGCTTGCCCGACGCCACGCGCGACGTGCACTTCCGCTTGCGCGGACCCGTCGTGCAGCAGATGACCGCGGCCTTCGCTTTCGATTGGGAATTCACCACGCGTGAGCGACTCGGCGGCGACACGTGGTATGCGCCGGGCGCGAACGGCCATGCAGGCGATCTCGTCGCGCGCGGCGTGCCCGATGGGCCAGACGAAGATTTCGAGACGCTGCTCATGACGATCCTCGGCGCCATTGGACAGGCTGCGCATTCGGTGCGCGTGGTGACGCCGTATTTTCTTCCCGATCCGCCGCTCGTGGATGCGCTGCGCGTCGCGGCCATGCGCGGCGTGAACGTCGAGATCGTGCTACCCGCGCGCGGGAATCTGCGATTGGTTCAGTGGGCCGCGACGGCGAAGCTCGGGTCGCTCATCGATGGCGGATGTCGCGTACTTCTCTCGAGGCCGCCCTTCGATCACAGCAAGCTGCTCGTGATCGACAGCGCGTGGACGCTCATCGGGTCGGCTAACTGGGATCCGCGCAGCCTGCGTCTCAATTTCGAGTACAACGTCGAATGTTATTCCCGTCCGCTCGCGGCGCGGGTGAACGGATTGATCGATGAGAAGATGGCGTCGAGCACACTCCTCACGCTCCGGGATTTGCGCGCGCGTCCGCTGTTGAGCAAGCTCCGGGACGGCGTCGCCTGGCTGGCGCAACCGTATCTTTAGACGTCTACAACCCTGGCGTCCGGTAATTTTGGCGTGTCAGTTTTGGCCGCCTCAGCGTGCATCGCGCACGAGTCCTGCACGCCGCAGTCCCCGTTTCGGCAGCGAATCTTCCCACCCGAGAGGAGGAGTCGATGTTCGCACGACACATTGCTCTGGTGACGGCGCTTGGCGCGTTCGTCGCGGCCGGTACACTGGTTACGCATCGAGGCGTCGAGGCAGGTCCGCTTACATCGCGTGCGACCCGCGCGGACAGCGGACTGACCGCCACGCTGAGCGCTCCGTCATCGTACGCGGGAGACGAACACGTTTTCGGAAGCGCGACCGTGTCGCCCGACAGATCGGGCAAAGGCTTCACCGCGAGTGTGAACATCGCGGGCGCGACGCCGAAATCGACACATCCTTGGCACGTGCACAAGGGAACGTGCGGCAACGATCAGGGCGTCGTGGGTGGCGGCAGCTCGTACACACCGATCAAAGTCGGCGACGACGGCAAGGGCACATCGTCGGCGAAGGTATCGGCGCCGCTCGATCCCAACGGCTCGTACATGGTGAACATCCATGCGTCGCCAACGGACATGAAGACGATCGTGGCCTGCGGCCCGCTGACCAAGTAGTAGTCGGATACTTGATGGGTGGTGGGGTCATCTGAAAACTCCAATCCATTGAGCTGGTGCGGGCACCTACGCTCATGAAGAAACGGACACAGCCCGGACCCGACGGGCACAGCACGGACACGAACGACAGAAACACCTTGGCCCGAGCGCAGGCCTGGGCAGACCATTAGGGCCTAACGGACTCCTTCGTCCTATTTCCTTGTCCGTGCTTTGCCCGTTTTGTCCGTGCTGTGTCCGTTTCCTCATGAGCGTAAATGCCAGCGCAACGACCGAAGCGCGTCCGAATTTCTAGTCGCACGGTTTGCGTACGCCATACAGTTCCGACGCGCGAGTGAGCGCAAAATCGACCCATCACATTACTGCGACCGCTCGCGCCGGCGCGCCGTGTACGACATCTTGAGGGCCTGCTCTGCGACGGCGCATCGGCCGATGCGGAGCAGGCCGCGTCACGTCCGGACGCCTCGGCGGCCGCGTCGCGCGCGTGCCTAACTTCAACGACAGGAATCGTCATGCGCGTTCGTGGTGTCTCGCGTGTGTGCATCGCACTCTGCGGTGTGGCAGTGGTCGCGGCCGCCGCGCCGCAGCGCGCCGCCGCGCAGGAGAAAACCCGGCTCACCTCGTTCTCGGACTGGCTGCGCGCGGGCCGGGCCCTGCGCGGTGAACCGGGCCCGGAGGACGTCAATTGGATCGACGGCGGCTCGCGCTACTCGTACATCGTGCACGATCCGCAGACGGGCCAGGAGACGATTCACGCGACCGACCCCATGACCGGCCGCGACACGGTGCTCTTCAGCGGACAAGGGCTCACCTTCCCCGGCACCAGCGAGCCGTTCGACTACGACTCGTTCCAGTGGGCGAAGGACTCGCGCCACCTCGTCTTCCAAACGCACTTCAAGCCCATTTACCGCAATTCGGGCACGGCGGACTATGTCGTCTACACGCTGGCGGACCATTCGCTGCAGCTCGCCGCCAGCGGCGCGCGGACGGCCGAGCTCTCGCCTAACGGACTGATGCTGGGCTACGAGCGCGACGGCGACATGTACGTGGAGGATCTGGCCAAGAAGCAGCAAACGCGGCTCACGTCCGACGCGACCGCGCACGTCTACAACGGCCACTTCGACTGGGTGTACGAGGAAGAGTTCGGCCTCGTGCAGGCGTGGAACTGGTCGCCCGACAGCCGGTACATCGCGTACTGGCAGGTGGACGAGAGCAAGGAGCCCATCATCCAGTTGAGCGATTACTCGGGGCGTCACCCGGAGTGGGACAGCATCCGCATCCCGCAGCCGGGCGACTCGAATCCCGCCGTCAAGATCGGCGTGGTGAACGTCGGCACCGGGTCCAAGATCTGGCTGGATCCAGGCCTGACGGGCGACTACTACGTGCCGCGCATCTACTGGACCAGCCGGCCCGACACGCTCGCGATGGTCACGCTCGACCGCCGGCAGCAGGTGATGACGCTGTACTTCTTCGACGTGCGCTCGGGCGGCAAGCGGATGGTGATGCGCGATTCGTCGCGCACGTGGATCGACGTCTCCGATTTCTACGCCGCCGTGCAGGACCTGATGTCGTTCCCGGCTGGCCTAACGCAATTCTTCTGGCTGTCCGACCGCGATGGCTTCCAGCACATCTACCGCTACGACTATTCGGGCAAGCTCCTCGACCAGGTGACGCACGGGACGTGGGCCGTGACGCAGATCCGCGGAATCGACGCCAAGCGGCGCGTCATCTATTACAGCGGCACTGAAGCGTCGCCGCTCCAGCGGCAGCTGTACGCGATCGACTTCGATGGGCGTCACGAGCGCCGCCTCACCACGGGCGACGGCGTCCACGACATCGACATGTCGCCCAACGCAAAGTTCTACCTGCGCACGTACAGCTCCATCGCGGATCCCGGCGGCGTGGACGTGTGGACGACGGCCGGCAAGAAGCTGCGCACGCTCGTCGACAACCACGCATTGCGGCAGTGGCTCACGACACACGTGTACTCCACGCCGCAGCTGTTCTCGTTCACCACATCGGACGGCGTGAAGCTCGATGGGTCGATGGTCAGGCCGTCGCCGTTCGACTCGACGCGCAAGTACCCGGTCGTGTTTTCCATTTATGGCGGACCGGGGTCGCAGGGCGTGTTCGACTCGTTCGACAGCAGCCCGATCACGCAGTGGTTGGCGCTGCAGGGCTTCATCATCGTCAACGTCAACAATCGCGGCAGCAACAATTACGGCAGCGCGTTCATGAAGGTCGTGTACCGCGACCTCGGCAAGTGGGAGAGCCACGACTTCGCCGAGACCGCCAGGTACCTCGCGAAGTTGCCCTACGTCGACCCGAAACGCATCGGGATCATCGGCACGAGCTACGGCGGATACTCCACGGTGTTCACCATGGAGTCGTATCCCGACCTGTTCACGGTGGGCGTCGCGAACTCCGCGGTCACCGACTGGCGCTTGTACGACTCGATCTACACCGAGCGGTACATGGGCTTGTTAGGCGAGAACGAAGCGGGCTACGACTCGAGCTCGGCCGTCCTGCACGCGTCGAAGCTCGACGGGCACCTGCTCGTGATCCACTCGATGATGGACGACAACGTGCATCCGCAGAACACGATGCAGCTGCTCACGGCGATGACCGCGGCCGGCAAGAACGTGGCGCTCCGGATCTATCCGCCCGGCCATCACGGGGCGGCGTACGACCTGCAGAGCTTCACGCTCATCTCGCAGCAAACGGCCAACTGGCTCACCCGTTGGCTCAAGCCCGACACCACGTCGTCGTCCGAAGCGTCGCAGTAACATCCCGACCGCGCCGGCGCGCCTAACGGCGCGCCGCGCGCGTTGCACGACGATCAGTGTGTCGACGCCGCGGGAACGTTCTTGCGCAAACTCGCGAGGAATGGCTGCACGAGTGACGGCGCTTGTCCGCCGCTGGTGTTCAACTCCTTCCCGACGCTCTTATGCGTGCCGCCATTCAAGTCAGCGCCGGCGGACGCGTACGCCTTCTTGTTCGCCGAGTAGTCGATCTCCCACTTCGTACCGGCGATCTTGATGCCGGCGAAGAGCCCTTTGCTCTTCGAGTACGAGTAGATCTCGGCCTGCGCCTTGTAGTCGGTAGAGGCCGAGAGATCGCGTCCCATCGGACCCGCGGCAACGGACACCTCGCCACCCAAATCGAACGACGAACCCGCGATGGTCTTGGGCGCGTTCTGATTCATGAAGATCAGCACGACGTCCGCCGACTGCGCGCCGATCTGCAGACCGAAGCTTCCACCCTTGAGCCCAACGTACGTCGGCCAGCTCCAGTCGCCGCCGGCGCGGCAGCTCACGAGCCCGTACCCAGCGCGACCACCAAAGCCGAAGCCTGCCTGCACCACGCCGGGCACAACCGCCACGCACACTGCTTCGCGCATGAGCGCGGTCGGCGGCGACCGATCCGGCACCGACACGAGCTCCGATAGCACCTCGCCGGCGCGCTTCGCGCGATCCGCCAACTGGTCGTCCTGCGCATGCAAGACCGACACGAAGGCCGTGCCGCATGCGCAGAGTGCCAACGCGCTCGCGACGAAACGCGAGCGCCAATGCGCATCTATGATCGTCATGGTCGCTCCTTGTCGATTTGAGTCGAGCATTCAGTCCGTCGGAAAAGTCATAGCGCAAAGCGGATGCCACCAGCGAGCGCGGCGGCAGTCAGGGCGACGCCATGTTCTCGCTCGCGACACCACGCCACAACCCGGCGAGCGCGGGCAGCGTCGGCCGCGACGGCCGCCATCCCCACAATTCGGCTTGCATCACGAGCCAGGCGACCACGCACGGCAGCGTCTTGAGCCGGTAATGCATCACGACACCGATGCGCACCGAGTTAGGCACCGCGCTCGACGCGCCGACGGACACGATCGCGACGGTCGCGACGATCACCGAAATCGTGAGCGCATCCGGCGATGAAACTGCGAACCAGATCGCTATCCCGACCATCGCGATCACGAACGACGGCGACTCCGATCGGTGGTTGAAGATCACGAGGAACACCAGCAGCGAACACAAGAACCGCAGGCGAAAATCGGGGTCGGCCCAACGCCGGAATCGGGCGATGAGCGGCAGCACGAGCAGCACGGCGCCCGCGGCTTCGACGATGAAGGGCGATACGCTCGACCCGAACCAGAGGTGCAACTCTTCCGGCACGCCGCCGGTGTGCATCCCCCGCCCCGCGATCGTATCGGCAACCGCGTCGCGCGGCAGGAGCGACATCCACGAGGCGTACTGCGCCTTCACCTCGTGCGGCGACACGACGAGCAACGGCAGCGCGAGCACCGCCACCAGTACCACCGCAAAGACGATGGCGAACCGGATTCGCCGCGGCCGCGGC
>DASVAC010000145.1:0-34416 GCA_036376535.1 Gemmatimonadaceae bacterium
GCGCGAGCCCACGTGCGCGAGGCGGCGGTCGGCCAGCACGATGGCGAGCAGCGCGCCAACCGCCAGCGAATCGAGACGCGCCGGCGTGAGCGCGTACGCCGCGATCGGCGCGGCATGATGCGCGAGCAACCACAACCGGAACAGCGGCGCACCAATGATGATGGCGCCGCACAGCATCGCCAGTCGCCGCCGCGTGAGCAGCAGCACCAGCGTCGGCCACACGAGATAGAACTGCTCCTCGACGGCCAACGACCAGAACGGCCCGGTCCAGAAGTAGTTAGGCGGCTCGGTGCGTCGCACGAACGCAAGCCACCAGTTGTCCAGATAACTCCACCACCATCCCTGCTCGCGCCACAGATAATGGTCGTTGCCCGTCGTGCCGTGGCGGACGACGAGCAGGAAGTACGCGGCGAGGAACCCGTAGTACAGGGGGAAGATGCGCAGCGCTCGTCGCCCATAGAACGTACGGTAGTAGTGCGGCGCACCCTTCGCGTCGAGCAGCAACGTCGTGATCAGCAGACCCGACAACACGAAGAACAAATCGACACCGACCCAACCCGCGCCTAACACTCGGTGCGCGAAGCGATCGCCCGACGTGACGTCGGGCATGCGCAGCGTGAAGTGAAACGCCATCACCGCGAGGATCGCCAGGCCGCGCACACCATCCAGCGCCGGCACATGACGGCGCGCGGGGTGAAATTCGCTCGGCTCTGCCATGGGGTCCGATATCGACTGCCAGGACTGTGCCGCCCGCCAAGTGCGCCGCAGGGCACGCCGCCGGCGCTGACCGAGGCGTGGTCCCGCGCGTCATCTCAATGAGTTCTTTACGACCCGCTCCTCCGCCGCGGCCTACGCGGCTGGCGGACCCGGGTTCAAGCGCATAGATACACCAGCACCGCCGTGCTCTCACATTGCCGCGCCCGTCTCCGATGACCACCGCCCAACGCCCAACTGCCCCGGATCGCGCGAACGTGCTATCGGTCGTGCGCCGGCTGTTCGGCTTGGGACTGCTCGCACTCGGCGGCGTCATCGTGACACTCACGCTCATCGCGATCGTGCAGTTGATGAGCCGGAGTCAGATCCTCCAAGGCCGGCAAGTGACGCTGCTCGCGCGCGACGTCAACACGCTGCTCCTCGATCGGCAGTCCGGCGTGCGCGGCTATCTGCTGACAACGGACACGACAGCACTCACGCCCGAGATCGTCGATCGCGCGCCCTTCGACCGCACGCTCGACTCCCTGCGCGCGGTTACAGCGGACGATACCGCGGCACTGGCGCGTATACATCAGCTCCGCGCGCTCGTCGCGCGATGGGATACGACGTTCGTGCGCCCGGAGCTCGCCGCGGCCAAGCGCGGGGATTTCGACGGCGCCAGACGCATCGCGACACGCAGCACTGCGCTCGCCGACAGCGCGCGCGTGGTGTCCGCGGACCTCGTCGCGCGCGCCGTGGCAGACCTGCGGACCCGCGATCGCAGCATGGTCGCGCTGCGCTGGGCATCGGGCGCCACGCTCGCGGTCGAGATCACGCTCCTGTTCCTGATCATGCGCCGCATGCGCGCGCGGCTCCTCGGCCAGGCCGACGACATGTTCCAGCAGCAGGAGCACCTGGAGCTGCAGGCGACGCAACTCGAGGAGCAGCAGGCGGAGCTCGAGCAGCAGATGCAGGCGCTCCAGCAGCTGACGGGCGAGCTCGAGTCGTCGAACGATGAGTTAGGCACCGCGCTCGATGCCGCGGCCACGGCCGGCGAAGCGCTCCGCGAGCGCGACGCCGAGCTGCGGCGGACGAACGCACGGTTGGGCGCGCTGTTCGACGCGGCGCCGCTCGCGGTGTGCGCCGTCGATGCGCAGGGCGTGGTGCAGCGGTGGAATCCCGCCGCCGAGCGCATGTTCGGATGGACGGAGGCCGAGGCCGTTGGGCAGCGCCTGCCGATGTTCCCCGGGAGTACCACGCTGCCCGTGCGCCATGGCGACGACCGCGCGGTCAAGACCGACATCCCCGGCGTCGCCACGCGCAAGGACGGCAGCACGTTCGAGGTGAGCCTGTCGTGCGGGCCGCTCGACGACGAGCCGGCCCACGGGTGCGTCGTGACGTTCGCGGACATGACCGACCGCAAACGTCTCGAGGCGCAGCTGATGCAAGCGCAGAAGATGGAGGCGGTGGGCCGGCTCGCCGGCGGCGTGGCGCACGATTTCAACAACATGCTGACCGCGATCAAGAGCTACAGCCAGCTCCTGCTGCAGGACGTCGCGGCCGACGACGCGCGCCACAAGGACATCCAGGAGATCGACCTCGCGGCCGACCGCGCCGCACGCCTAACGCGGCAGCTGCTCGCGTTCAGCCGCCAGCAGATGCTGCAGCCGCGCGTGCTGGACGTGAACCAGACCGTGAGCGAGCTCGAGAAGATGCTGCAGCGCCTGCTGCTCAAGGACATCACGCTCAGCACGCGGCTCTCTCCCGATCTGCACGCGGTGCGCGCCGACGCGGGCCAGCTCGAGCAGGTGATCGTCAACCTCGTGGTCAACGCCCGCGACGCCATGCCCGATGGCGGCCGCCTAACGATCCGCACGCGGAACGTCACCATCGATGCGGCCGCGGCTCGCGAGGGATGGTCGTTCGAGGTGCGGCCCGGCGAGTACGTGTTGATCTCGGTGACGGACACCGGACACGGCATGGACGAGGCGACGCAGTCGCGGATCTTCGAGCCGTTCTTCACCACCAAGGACCGTCACAAGGGCACGGGCCTTGGCCTCTCGACGGTGTACGGCATCGTCAAGCAGTCGGGCGGATACATCCGCGTGATCAGCGAGCCCGGCCAGGGCTCCGCGTTCGAGGTCTATCTGCCGGTGGCCGACGGATCCGCGTCACCGGCCGGCCAGCCCGCGCGCCCAACGGCGAGCGGCGGGAGCGAAACGGTGCTCGTGGTCGAAGACGACGACGGCATCCGCGCGGTGATCAAGCGGATTCTCGAGCGCGCCGGACACCGCGTGATCGAGGCGACGAACGGCGCCGAGGCGTTGCGGATCTGCGAGGCCTCGGCCGATTCGATCGACCTCGTGCTGTCGGACATCGCCATGCCG
Organism: Gemmatimonadaceae bacterium; assembly: GCA_036376535.1. Classification (GTDB taxonomy): domain Bacteria; phylum Gemmatimonadota; class Gemmatimonadetes; order Gemmatimonadales; family Gemmatimonadaceae; genus JADGGM01. The sequence goes on from DASVAC010000145.1 coordinate 3,081, forward strand.
GAGATGCAGGGGCCCGATCTGGCGCGGCGCATCCGCGAGCGGCACCCCGACATGGCGATGCTGCTCATGTCGGGCTACGCCGAGAGCGCCACCCAGCAGGACGGCATCCTCGCCGAGGGCGTCGAGTTCCTGGGCAAGCCCTTCTCGCCGGACGCGCTGACGCGCAAGATCCGGCACATCCTGGACGGCGCCGCCTAACGCCTAACGCGCCACGATCATTCGTGGCGCAGCGCCACCATCGGGTCGACGCGCGTCGCGCGCCGCGCGGGCACCAGCGCCGCCAGGAGTCCCACCAGCGCCAACCCGGCCACCGTGCACACGAAGGTCGGCACGTCGGTGGGACTCACCTCGTACAACATGGTGCGCATCACACGCGTGAGGCCGAGCGCGATGATGACGCCGGCGGCGGCGCCCGCGGCGACGAGCCGCAGATGCTCGCGCAGCACCATGCGCAGCACGTCCCGCGACCGCGCGCCTAACGCAACGCGGATGCCGAACTCGCGCGTGCGGCGGGTCACCGTATACGCCGCGAGGCCGTACATGCCGATCCCGGCCAGCGTCATCGCGACCGCCGCGAAGAGCGACACCAACGCCATCGTGAGGCGGCGCGCGGCCGTCTGGCGCTCGATCAGCTGCTCGAGGCTCACGATCTCGCCGATCGGTTGCTGCGGGTCGGCGCGCAGCACCGCATCGCGCACGACGCTCGCGAGATGCAGCGGATGCGCCGACGCGCGGACGGCGAGCCACATCTGCGCCGACGCGTCCGACTGCGCCGCCGCCAGATAGAGCTCCGGTTGCGGCGGGCGATCGATCGCGCCCGACCGCAGCGCCGCGATTTCGCCGATCACCGTGGCCGTGCCGGCGGCGCTGCCGGGCGAGTGTAGCGGCATCAGCTTGCCGATCGGAGACTCGCCCGGCCACAGCCGCTTCGCCAGCAGGTCGTTCACGATCGCGACCTTCGGCGCGCCGGCCCGATCCGCCGGACCGAACACGCGACCGCCTAACAACGGAATACGCAGCGTCGTGAAGTATCCGGCATCCACGTTGTCGAGCCCTACGATCAGGGTCTGCTCGGGATCGTCGGGACGCACGTCGCGCGGATTCATGCCCAGCATCATCGACGCGCCGCTCAGCGGGAGCGTTCGCGACAGCGACGCGCCCATGACGCCGGGCTGGCGCAGCAGGTCGCTCTCGACCTGGTCGAAGAAGTCGCGCTGCTGCTGCACGCCGGGATAGCGCGACGGCGTGAGACGGATGCGCGCGGCAAGCACGTTTTGCGGATCGAATCCCGGATGAATCTCGCTCAACCGGATGAAGCTGCGGACGAGCAAGCCGGCGCCGACGAGCAGGACCAGCGCCAGCGCCATCTCGACCACGACGAGCGCACCGTGTGTGCGGCGGCGCGCGCCGACGCTCGCGGCCGAATCGTCCCGCAGCGTCCGTTCGACATCCGGCGCGGCGGCGCGCAGCGCGGGCACGAGCGAGAACGCGACGCCCGTCGCCACCGCCAGGAGCAGCGTGAACACCAGCACGCGCGCGTCGATGCCGATCGTGCCGACGCGCGGCAGCACGCCGGGCCACGCGGCGAGCAGGGCCTCGAGGCCCCAGGCGCCTAACGCCAGACCGACGGCCCCGGCCACGAGCGACAGCAGCACGCTCTCGGTGAGGAGCTGCCGGACGATGCGCCCCCGCCCCGCGCCTAACGCGCGGCGCACGGCGATCTCGCGCCGGCGGCCGCTCGCCCGCGCCACCAGCAGGCCCGCGGCGTTCACGCAGGCGATGAGCATCACGACACCCACGGCGCCGAACAGCACCAGGATCGAGGTGCGCCCGCTGCCGACGACGCTGCGGCTCAACGGTTGGAGTTGGAAGTTCGCCTCGTCGAATCCGGCTTTTGGTCCCCCCGATGGAGGCCCACCGCCGCCAGGGCCGCCACTCGAGCGCGCGACGATTTCGCGCCGCACGGGACCCGCACCCGGCGCACCAGCCTGCGATGCCGGCGCCGACGCCGCTGCCGCGTCCAACCGGTGGCCGAGCGCGGAGAGATCGGCGCCCGCACGCTCAACAGTCGCGCCCGGCGCCAACCGCGCGACGACGTTGAACGCGAAATAGTGCTCGTTGACCTCGATCTGCGGGTCATCGGCGAACGCGACGCCGATCGGCAGCCAGAGCTCGGTCCGGTCGTCGGGGAACTGCGCCGCGGGTGGCAGCACGCCGATCACCGTGTACGCGCGACTGTCGAGCGTAATCGTCTTGCCTAACACAGACCTGTCGCGGCCGTAGCGCCCCGACCACGTGGCGTAACTGAGCATCGCCACGGGCTGGTGCACATCGGCGGCACCGAACGCGCGCCCGATCGCCGGCTGAATCGCGAGCACCGAAAACATCTCCGGCGTGACGACCGCGGCCTGCACCTCCACTGGATCGCCGAGTCCGGTCATGTTCGCGCGGCGCGTCGCGTACGCGGCGACGCCCGCGAAATCCCGGCGCATGTTCCGAACGTCCTGCACGTACGGATACGACAAGCCGAGACGAAAGCTCCCGCCTAACCCACTCGTCCACACGTCGACCAGCCGGTCCGACTGCGGGTACGGCAACGGCCGCAGCAGCACGGCGTTTACGACGCTGAAGATCGCGGTGCTGGCGCCGATGCCCAACGCCAGCGTGAGCACCGTGACGAGGGCAAAGCCTGGGCTCCGGAGGAGCGTGCGAACCGCGTAGCGGAGATCGTTGAGCATAGGGGGCAATATCCGACGATAGAATGGAGCGCGCGTTCGCGCTAGGCAGGCGGCGGCTCGGTGAGACCCGAGCCCGTCGGCAACGCGCTCCGCACGTCGATCGGCAGCGACACGTCGCGATCCAGCGCCAGCGGCACGAGCCACCGCAGGTTGTCGATCACGTTCGCCGGCAGCTGGCTCACGGGTGCGCGGAACACGCGCTGGTCCTCGGCCGTGCGCGCACGCAGCGCGGCATCATCGAACGCGCGCACCACGTGCATCGTGTACTGCGCATCGTACCAGACGAGCACCGGGTCCCACGTCGCCACGTCGACGCCGGCCTCCTCGCGCACCTCGCGCCGCGCCGCATCCTCCGCGCGTTCGCCGGCTCCGAGCTTCCCGCCTAACGCGTTGACGCGCCCGGCCTGCCACGCGGGGCGCGTCTTCTCCATGAGCACGATCTGTGCGCGATCGGCGGTGAACAAGAGGGCGAGGACGTAGCTGAACACGGGGGCAACGGTGGGCGCGCGCCTAACGCCGCGCCATGCCCTGCTATTGGTACATGATGAACACCGGGATCGGCTTCAGCTTCACCACCTGCTCCGGCGTCAGGATCGGCTTGTCGTTCTTGTAGAACAACTTGAAGCCCGCGAACTGCACCGGGTGGTCGAAGATGTAGTGCAGGTACGAGCTGCGCTTGAGGTGCGGCGCGCCGAACCCGTCCATGTCGATCACCATCTGCACGCGCGGATCGAGGTGGATCCGTTCGTGATTCGTCAGCATCGGCCGCGTGAACCGGTGCACGATCAGCATCTTGGGCGGAAGCTGGTACTGCGAGACTAACGCAGCCAGCGTGTCCGCCGCCACGTTTACCTGCGACGCGTCCAGCGTCCCGATCACGTGGCCCGGCACCTTGGCGGCCGACATCGCGAACTCGGGGTCGAGTGCCAGGTGCACCGTCGGTCGCTGCAGGTACTTGATGAGCGGTGCGATCTCGCTGCGCACGGAGCTCCGGCCCACCTGCACGTCGAGAATCAACAAGTACCCCCGGCGCTCAGCCCACGACGCCACCTTGTCGATCACCGAGTCCGGCATGCGCGCGCGGTACATCCCGTCGCGACCGGCGGTTCCCTGCGCCACCGTCACGATCAATTCGAGCGCCGGCAGCACGGGCGTCGTGCTGTCCGCGCGCAGATAGTCATCGGATTGGCGCTGCAACCGCGCGAGCATCGAATCGGGATTGATCTCGCCGAGGATGCCCATTCGCTTGGAGAACGGGTTGCCGTAGTACGCCACCACGCGGCACCCGGGGAACAACGATCCCGGCAACGGCGCCTGGCCGAGCGCGCGGCGCGCGACCTCGCCGTGCCACGACGCCGGCTGCGGCGCGACGGCAGGCGCCGCGTGATGCGGCGTGTGGCGCGCATGGTGGCGCCCCGCGGTGTGCACGCGCGCTGCGCCGTCGTGCGTGCTGTCGGCCGCGCCTAACGAATCGGCGGATGCGAGCTGGATGCTGTCCTGCTGGGCGCGGCGGATCGAATCGGCACGCGCCGAGTCGCTGTCGGCGCGGACCTGCGCCAGCACGCTCGTCATCCGCGTATCGGACTGGCACCGCTGCTGCAGCCGCGCCGTCACTGCGCGCGCCGAATCGAGCATCGTGTCCGCATGCGTCGCGGGTGCCGACGCCGCGACGCGCTGCCCGACCGCGCGCGGCGGATCGCCCCGCGCGTCGCTGCATGCGATAACTACCGCGAGCGCCACCAGCGCTCCGATCACGCGAGGGATCAGGCGCCCTCTCGCATGGTCGATGGGTCCAGTCCCTCGCGCGTGCACCACTCCTCGTACGCTAGCGGTGAAATTTCAGATGGCTTGATCTCGCTGCGGCCGCCCCAGAACACGTTCGTGTAGCTCACGTCGATCGACGCTTCGGCGAGATGCGCGTCGATCGCATCCTTGTGGGCGAGCACGACGGCTTTGTCGGTGCCGTGTGCCACGGCCATGATGTTCACGTTCGCGAACGCCGGGCCGCCCTCGCGCCAATACGCGTGCGTGAGAATATGATGACGCCCGACTTCGCAGCCCGCCTCGATCTCGCGCCCCGGCGGCACGCGCCAGTGAAAGAGCGCGTTGTAACGCGTCACGCGCGTCCCGCCCGCCGACGGCTTCACGTGTTCGAGGAACGTCGAGAATCGTCCGATCACGCCGCGCTCGTCGAGCGCGCGTGCGACGCGCAAAAAGTCATCGAGCAACACGCCGGCCTCGGCGGCGCGCGCGCGCCACGGATGTTCGACGATCTCGTCCACCGACAGCTCGCGCTTGAGGCGCTCCAGCACCCGCCACTCGAGCTCCGTTAGGCGCACGAGGTGCGTGTCGAGGATGCGGCCCGGCTCCTCCGACCGGCTCCCCGGTTCCATGCCGCGCCGCCGCACGTGTCCCACGCCAAGCGTGAACAACGCCTTGGCCGGCATCAGCAGAAACGCGTCGGCTCCCACGCGGCGGGCGAGATGCTCGGCGTGTCCCCGCATCGAAAATCCCTGCGGCACCTTGAGCGTGGTCCACAGCCGATAGGCCGAGCCTTCCGTGTCCGTATCCGTGGACCGGATCACCACGTGGCCGGAGAACGGATCGTCGCGCACCATGTAGTCGAACGCGGCGTCGAGCGTGTGCGGCGGCACGCGCCACGCCACGAGCGCGCCCGGCGCGAGGTTGGTGGAGAGCAGCGTCTGGCGCACGCGCCGGATGGTGCCGGCGGCGAGCATGCCTCGCACGCGCTCGAGCACGGTGCCTAACGGAACGCAGGACAGCCGCGCGATCTCGTCGAACGGATCGGCGTGGAAGCCCGCCACGCGGTCCTCGGAGACGGCGAGGATGCGCGCGTTGACGGCGTCGGTGATTTCGGTGGGAAGAGTGGATGCGGCCATGATCGCTGCCTACAACAATAATCACGAAGAACCGGGCGCGCCGGTCACCAGAAGCGCGACACCGCGTAAATGATGAGTCCCGCCAATCCGCCCACGAGCGTGCCGTTGATGCGGATGAACTGCAGGTCCCGCCCGATCGCCAGCTCGATGCGCCGCGACGTCGCGTCCGGGTCCCACGCAGCCACCGTGTGCGCGATCAACTCGCCAACCTCGTGCCGGTACTGCTCGACCACCGTCAGCGACGCGTCCGTGATGAACCGGTCCAACTCGCCGAGCATGGCGTCGTTCGATCGCATCGCCTCGGCGAAGGATACGAGCCCGCGCTCGAGCGCGCCCGGCGGCGCCGACTCGCCTTCGGCGGGCTGACGGTCCGCATAGCGCACGAGCCCCGTGCGCGCGCTGCGCCAGATGGACGTCGCGATCTCATCGAGCACCGGCGCGCTGAACAGTTCCTCCTTGAGCGCTTCGGCCTTGGCGATCACATCGGGCGAGGTGCGCAGTTTGTCGGTGAAACGAACCAGCGCCTCGTGGAATTTTGCGCGCAGCGGGTGATCCGGAGACTCCCGCACCTCGCGCAGCAGGTTCTCGATCGCGCTCACGATCTTGAGATAGATCCGCTCGTCGACCACCTCCGGCATCCACCACGGACTTTCCTCGGCGACCTTCACGCGGATGATCTCGCGATTCTCGCGCACCGATTGCTCGATCAGACCTAGCGCATCGTCGAGCAGATCCTGGTGACGGCTGTCGGCCGTAATGAACGAGAGCACCGAGCCGAGCACCGGCGCCACGCGCGTCGCGTGGACGCGCGCGGCCAGACCGTCGCCGATGAGGCGGCGCGCGTCATCGTCGGGCAGCGCTTCCGCGGATCGCGCGAGCCCGAGGGCAACCTGGCGCGCGATGAGCCGCGCGTTCGCGGGATCCGAGAGCCACGTCACGGCACGCTCGGCGATGCGCATCGAGGCGAGGCGCCGCTCCACGACGTCGCGCGCCAGAAAGTTGTACTGGACGAAGTTGCCTAACGTGCGCCCGATGCGATCCTTCCGGGCGGCCACGATCGCCGTATGTGGAATCGGCAGGCCGAGCGGATGGCGAAACAGGGCCGTGACCGCGAACCAGTCCGCGAGACCGCCGACCATGGAGGCTTCGGCCGTGGCTCGAATGAATCCGAGCCACGGATAGCGGCTCTCGAACCATCGGGTCACGCCGAATATCGCGGTGGCCAAAACCAGCAGGCCCGTGGCGCGCCGCTTCATGCGGTCGAGCTGGGCCTGCCGGTCGGCGTCGTCGGGCCGCGCCAGCGGCATCGAAACGGGGGCGATCTGCTCGGTCACTAATCGAAATCAGTGGCCTTGGCGCCCTCGCGGCAAGCTTGCGGTTCTCATGGCGCGCGCCGCGCCCTCCAGCTATCGGATGATGTAGCCCGCCGCGAATCGAACGGTCGTCACGTCGGTCGGCTGCGAGTACACCTGCGCCGACAACTCGAAGGCGTGCGTCACATGCGCAGTCACGCCGCCGAACACCACGGCGCGAGTGAGGTCCACTAGCACGCGCGTAGAGTCGGTGAAGCCGCTGCCGTCCGTGAACCCGGTCTGGAAGCGCGGCTTGAGCCAATTCACGCCGCCGCCGGCCCAGAACGCCCAACGCTGGTCGTGCGTCGTGAGCGAGAGCGTGCCTTCCCCACCCACCATGTACGGATGGAAGGTGTCGTTCGACGGCGAGGTACCGAAGCACGGCGCAGCAGGATCGTCGGTCTGCAGCCCTTTCTTGGGACACGTGATCGGTCCCTGTACTTGCCCAACGGTGCCGTGTGCCCGCAACAGCAGCGTGAGCGCGCCGCCCCACGCCGACGGCAGTTGTTGGGCACGCGACAGCGCGAAGCTGCCGAGGTTCGGCTTCGCGTCGTACAACTGGATGGGCGGGACGTAACTGCCCTCGAAGATGAATCCAGCGGGCAGGCCGATCATGATGCGCGGCCGGCCGAAAATCGGCGACAGCCGCGTGTTGTCGGTCTTGCTGGCGAAGCAGATGTGCGTCTGCTGGATCGCCGGGTTAGGCGTGGGCATGGGCTCGACCTCGAACGACACACGCACCGCGCCCGGCGCGAGGCGCTCGGGCGCCGCGTCCACGTCGAACGCGATCGGCGCTTCGTAGAACGCGAGAAGCTTCGCTTCGTTGCTGTTTTCCGGCACGCGGCATTGCGCAGCCGCCGGGACCGCGGCGATCACGAGACCAAGAACGGCGGCGGCGCCGCACATGCGCGGTCTGCCCGGGCGGACGAGTCGCGCGGGATGCGTCGGTGCGACCTCGTTCACTCGCGTCGGAACAGCCATGTGCTCTCCATGTGTTGAGGGGTCTGCCTGCAGTGTGATGGGGCCGTTACAGACTCTGGCGAAGGAACCGTTGGACCTGCGGGCGGTGGCTCCGCCCCGACGTGAGTCGCGTGCCGTCGCCCAGGATCAGCACGAAGTCGCCGCCGAACCACGGTTGGGCCTCGACGACGCGAGTGACGTTCACGAGCGTCGAGCGATGGATGCGCAGGAATCGTCCCGCGGCGAGGCGGCGCTCGAGATTCGTGAGCGTGCCGCGCACCACGTGCGTGCGCGTACCCAGATGCAGCCGCACGTGGTTGTCCATCGCTTCCACCCAGTCGATGTCGGCGATGCGCAGGAAGATGATGCGCCCGTCGACGCGGATGGCCAGGCGCTCGGGGTCGGAGCCTTCGCCGTTTGGCGGCGTCGCCGTATCGGTTAGGCGCATGCCCGCGTCGTCCCGCGCCGTGGGCGGCTGGATCGATTTGACCCGCGCCAGCGCCGCCTGCAGCTGGTCCGGTTGGACGGGCTTCAAGAGATAACCCACCGCGAAGACGCCGAAGGCGTCGAGCGCGTACGCGTCGTGCGCGGTCACGAAAATCACCGCCGGCATCGACGCCGGCCCGATCTCGCGAACCACATCGAGCCCGCTCAGCTCCGGCATCTGGATGTCGAGCATCACCAGCGACGGCTCGAGCTCGCGCACCATGTTGACCGCATCGCGTCCGTTGCCGCATTCGCCGGTGATGTGCACGTCGGGGTGCGCCGAGAGCAGCTCGCGGAGGTGCGTCCGCGCCAGGGGCTCGTCGTCCACGATCAGGGTGTCGAGTCGCATCGTCATGCTACAATCTCCAGAATGGCCGGTGGTGTGGACTCCGCGGCGTCGCGGAACGGGATTTCGATGCGGACCTCGAATCCGCCCGCTGGTCGCACGCCTGCCTCGAACCGGTGCGCGTCGCCGTACAGGTGGCGCAGCCGCGCCCGCGTGTTGCCTAACCCAACCCCGCCGCCCGATGAGTCGGTCACGCCGTCTCCGCTCCGGCGCGACCGCCCAACGGCCCCCGCGCCGACGCCATCATCGGTGACGGTCAACAACACGGTGTCGTCCTCGCGCTCGACGAGGACGCGCACCGATCCGCCCGACGCGCGCGGCGCAATGCCGTGGTGGATGGAGTTCTCGACTAACGGCTGCAAGAGAAAACTCGGCACCAGGGCGCGACGCGCGCGCGGGTCGACCATCAACTCCACGCGCAGGCGATCGGAGAACCGGAACTGCTGGATCTCGACGTAGCGCCGCAACAGCTCCAGCTCGCGCTCGAGCGACACCTGCTGCTCCTTGGCGCCGCGCAACGAGAATCGGAGCAGCTCGCTCAGCCCCGCCACCACGCGCTCGGCCGCACGCGCATCGGAGCGCAGCAGGGCCGTGATCGTGTTGAGCGTGTTGAACAGGAAATGCGGATGCAGCTGCAGCTCGAGACTCCGGAGTTGCGCGCGCGCGAGCGCGATCTCGAGCTGCTCGCGCTGGCCCGCCTGCTCGTGATAGCTGCGGAGCACGCGCGCCTGCCACGCCGTCGCGTACACGGCGACGCACCCCGACACCGCGAGCAGCAGCACTTTCGCGCATTCGTCGAGCGGCGAGAGCCCGTGGCCCACGGCCGCGTCCACCGGATTCGGGGCGATCACGGTTCCGCTGGACAGGAGCAGGCCTAACGCAAGCGCCGCGTACTCGCCCACGGCGAGCGCGGCCGTCGTCGCCGCAAGTCGCGTCGACGACGTGATCGGCCGAGACGCGAGCACCGCGAAGTACGCGAGGAACATCGGCGACCGCAGCCCCAGCTCGACGCGACCCGCGAGCGCGTAGCCGCCCATGAGCAGCGTGATCCACGTGACGTCGATGAGCGGGTTGGCCACGGTGAGCCAGCGCGGCAGCTGCGCGCGTCCGCGGAAGGCGATCCACTGGCCGATCGTCCACGCGAGAATCGGAACCAGCAACAGCACGTTGACCCGATTCACCGCGGCCGGCAGCTGCTTCGCGTAAAACGCGCCGGTCGCCGCGAGCAGCAGCAGCACCACGGCGCGCATGCCGTTGAGCAGCCGCTCGGCTTCGGAGCGATGCTGGTCGAGCAGCGGCTGGATGGACGGATCTTCTTTCGCGGTCATGCTCGAGTGGGTCCGGATGTTCGCCTGTCGCGCACTTGGAGGAATCCATCTATGGGGCGAACGGTTCGCGCGGCGTGGCGGACCGACGGCAGTTCACCCGACAGACGACGCGGTGGCGATCCGCGCCGCGCCGTTACCCCGTTCTAGTCGCGCGTCGCGCGGCCCCGCTCGTTGTTTGCCCCGCCTTCTTCCAATTCGACGCGTACGGTCGTGCCGCTGTTCTGATCGCTCGCGATCTCGATCTCCCCGCCCCAGCTCTCGACCAACTGCCGGCTGATCGCCAGACCCAAGCCGCTCCCCGACGTTCGCGTCGAGAAGTGCGGCTCGAAGATACGGGGTAATACCCCGGCGGGGATTCCCTGCCCGTTGTCCGCCACCTCGATCACGACGCGCCCGTCGTTCCGAACCAGGCTCACCAGCACTCGGGTGGCCGACGCGAGTCGCGCGTTTTCGAGCACGTTGAGCAGCACTTCGCGCAGCTCGTCGGTGCGGGCCTTGGCGAGGAGCGGCTCGTCGGCGCCATGGAGACGCCACTCGATCGTGCCGGCGCCACCGCCCAGGCGCTCGAGGTCGAGCACGTCGCGCGTCACGGCCGCGACGTCCACTGGCTCGGGCGGCTGACGCTCGGCTGGTGCGGTGCCGTAGCGGCTGAAGGAGCGCGCGATCTCGTCGAGACGGTCGATTTCCGAGAGGATCCGGCCGGCGTTCTGTTCGAGGATGCGATCGAAGTCGCCGCGCGCGTCGGCGTACGCGCGCTTGAGGTGCTGCACGCCTAACCGAATCGGCGTGAGCGGGTTCTTGATTTCGTGTGCCACCTGGCGCGCCATCTCGCCCCACGCCAGCACCCGTTGGGCGCGCGCGACATCGGTGACGTCGTCGAGCGTGAGCACCACGCCGCCGCCGCCGGTGAGGCGGGTGAGACGGGCCTGCAGTTGGCGGCCGTTCACCTCGAGCTCGAACTCCTCCTCGTCCACGCTGCGCGCGAGGAACGCGCGCAGCCGGGTCGCGATCTCCGGCGCTGCGTGGTCGAGCGTTGCCCCTGCGGGCAACGCTCGGCCAAGCAGCGCCTCCGCGCGGGGATTGGAGAGCAGCACCGTGGCCGGCGTGGTGAACGCCACCACGCCGCTCGCCACGTTGCGCAGCACCTGCGACGTACGCCGTTGGGCGGACTCGAGCGCGGCACGGCTCGCCCCCAGATCGGCGGCCATGCGGCGGAACGCGCTGAACACCGGCTCGAACTCCTCCGGCGGCGCGCCGGAGAGCGGCGGCTCCGTCTCCTCGGCCGCGATGGCGAGCGCCGCCGTCCGCAGCTGGCCGATGGGTTTGGCCAGCGAGCGCGACGCGACGCGGCTCAACAGCAGCGCGGCGATGGCGCCGAGCACGGTCGCGAACATGACGAGCACACCGAGATCGCGGCGCCGCTGGTCGAGCAGCTGCTCGCTGGTCCGCGCCGGCGCGGCTATGACTAACGGAGCGCCCGGGCCGCTCTGCACCGTGAGGTACCCGAAGAGCGCGCGCGAGCTGCCGATGCGCATCGACCGCGCGACGTACACCTCGTGGCCGTCGCGCAGGTCGGCGTAGACCTCGGACGGCATGAACCGTCCGGTGGGGGCGAGCGCGTCGAGCATCGGCTCGCTCGCGGCGCGCAGCTGGCCCGCGGTGTAGGTGAGGAGCGGCGTGTCGAGCCGGCCGCCGGCCATGGCCAGCGACTGCGGATCCGCGCCGCCGGCGTACGAGTGGAGCGTCGCGCGCACGAGGAGCTCGCGCGCCTGCTGGTCCTCGAGCTGCAGTCGCTCGTAGCTCCAGAGCGCGAACGCGGCGGCCGGCAGCACGAAGAACGCGAACAAGCCTACCGTTAGGCGGGCGCGATAGCTGCGGCGCCAGCGGCGCGCGCGGCCGCGCAGCAGGCGCCACAGCACGCGCTCGGGAAACACGCTGGCCAGCCACAACACCGAGAGCAGGATGAGATCCACGAGCAGGATCAGCGTGCCGCCCTGCACGAGGATCGCCTGCGAGCGGAGGTCGATCTCGATGTGCGCGCGCATCTCGCCCGATCCCGTGCGCACGAGGTGGTCGCCGTGCAGCTCGTCGCCCGAGCGATACCAGCGCGTGGAGCCGGGCGCGAGGCCTAACGCCGGATCCGCGTCCACCAGCGCCACCGTGTACGGCGGCGCGCCGCGCTCGCGCTCCTCGATGCCCAACAGCGCGTGGAACGGGTCTTCGGGGATCAGGCGCGTGCGCGGCGCCACGATCACGGCGGTCACCGCGTTGGTCGGATGCGGCACGGCAAGGACGGCGTACGCGCCGGGCATGCCTAACACAGTCCGCAAGACGGTCGTGCAGGTGACGCGCGCTTCGTCCACGGCGGCGCGCACGCCGGAGTCGGGCGGCATCACCGGGTCCAGGCGGACGGCGGCCCGCAGGGTGTCGTCGGCGGTCCAGCTCTGCATGGCCGACGGATAGCCGGAGCCGAGGAGGTCGGACTGCATGTAGGCGCGCACGAGGTCCGCCTGGGTGCGCGGCTCGGGCGCGTCGGCGAGGGCGTCGCCGAAGCGGCGCAGCGCGGCCGTGACGTCGGTCTGCACCACGTCGAGCGACGACACGTCGCGGTTGGCGAGCGCGATGCGCCCGCGCACGCCGGCGTTCCAGGTGAGGGTGGCCGCGCCTAACGCAGCCACGACGCCCGCCGCGAGCACCAGCCGCCGGTGCGGCCGCGAGAGCACGAGGCACACCACCGCCGCGATCCAGACGGCCAGATACCACGTGGGCCACACGCCCGGCGACTCGAGCGCCGCCGGCGCGAACAACGCCGCCACCGCGGCGACGAGCGGCGCCACGACCGACGGCAGCGAGACCTTGCGCCCCTGCACGGTGATGGCGCCGGCCGCGCCGGCAATCGCAATGAGCAGCGTGGCCGTCACGAGGAACAACGACGCCTCCCACGCCAGCCACACGGCGTCGCTCACGCCGCCGGGCGGCGGCGCCACGCCGTCGGCGAGCGCGCGGAGCAGGAATGGGCCTAACGCGGCCACGGCGACCAGCACGATGAGCCGCGCCCGCCGCGGCACGGCGAGCGCGCGGCCGCGCCGCCGCTGGAGCAGCAAGAGGCCGAGCAGCACCGCCGCCGCCGCGATGCCTAACGCACCGACCGTACCGGTGAGCGGGCCGCCGAGCGGCGCGTAGTACACCGTCGGGTCGAACAGGGTCGAGTCGCTGGACAGCGCGCTGAGCGGCGCCAGCGCCACGGCGATGAGCCACACGCCTAACGGAACGAGGCGCCACCCGAACGCGCGCTCCTCGCGCCATACGGCGGCCAGAAAGCACAGCAGCGCCAGCGCGAGCGTCAGCGTCCCCGCCGTGCGCGCCGCCTCCATCACCCCCAGGCGCGCTTCCTCCCGCTCGGGCGGCAGCGGCCGAACCGCGAACAACGTGTCCTGCGACGGAGCGAACACCAACGACAGTTGTTGGGCGGCGCCGGTGTCCGCCGCGGCGTGCGCTTTGGGATCCACGTCGATCACGAATCCATTGAGCCCGACGCGGCTCGCTACGCGGTCGGCCAGCGCCGACACCAGGCTGTCGCCCGGCGACTCGGCGTGGATCACGGCGCTCGCCACCGCGCGCGTCTCGCCGCGCGTCGCCGCCGCGTACAACGTCACGTAGAACGGCGACTGCACCACGCCCACGGGCGCGACCAAGGTGTCGGAGCTCACCACGTTGGTCCCCGCCCACGCCGCTGCCCGACCGCGCCGATACAGCACCACGCCCAATCCGGGCATGGCGTGCACCTGCTGGCGCAGCGCCGCGAAAGCATCCATTTCACCCGTCGGCGCGCTCAGCGCATCGGTAGCCGTCGCGCGAATCCGCCGCGTCACCGACTCCAGCTCGCGGTTGAGCTCGAGCGATCCGCGGCGCACCAGGTCCATGCGGTACGACGCCCAGTTGTCGTCGATGCGGCCCAATTGTCGCTGGGTGCGAACCGCGAGCGCGCAAAACACCAGCGCCGCCGTCACCGCCGCGTACGCCCAACCGCGCGACCGCCGAGGCAGTCCCAGTGCGATGAGGATGGCAACCCCGGTGGCGGCAACGCTGGCCAATAAGTAGCGTATGCCCGGATTGCGGAGCCACGACGCGTCCGCGACGAGTGCAACGCCCGCGCTGAGCGTCCACACGTGGGCGGCCACGCTCCGGATCGCCGGCCATCGCGTCACCGGCTTCACTTCACCGCCTTTCGCAATGCCCCTTCCGCCTCCCGCCGCGGACGCCAAACCGCGACGACTCAAAGAACTGGGCCCGGCTCAAGTGGCCGCGATCATCGCCGCCGATCCACGCTTGATCATCCCGGTCGGCACCTGCGAGCAACATGGTCCGCACCTTCCGTTGGGCTGCGCCACGATCATTGCCCAACGATTGGCCGAAGATCTCTCTGCCGCCACCGGTGTCATCGTGGCGCCGACGGTCGAATATGGGGTGAATGCCAACACCGAAGGGCCGTTCCCCGGCAACGCGTCGCTGCGCAAGAAGACCCTACACCGCATGCTCAACGATCTCTTGGACTCCTGGGAGACGACAGGGTTCCGGGAATTTATCCTGCTCACCGCGCACGACTACGACGCGCACCAGGAAGCGCTCGACACCGTCATCACCCGCTCGGCGCGCGTCCGCGTGGTGGATATTTATGCTGTGAACTTGAGCGACATCCTCGAGGGCCAGCGCGAACACTTGCACGGGGGCGAGGCCGACACGTCGCTCATGCTCTATTTGGCGCCGGAGCTGGTCCGGATGGAGTGGGCGCGCGACTTCATTCCGTCCGATTCGAAACGTTACCGCCGTGGCAAATTGCGCGTCCCGAAAGACAGTGCGGGATCTGTCGGCAGGCCTACCCTCGCCACCGCCGAAAAGGGTAAAGCCCTCTACGAGCGGCTCCGCGAGCGAATCGGGGATCGTATTTTCCTCGTTCCCGCCCCCGACGCCTGAACCCTCCTCCCGCCTTCGGGGTACTCTCTTGTGACAATGCGCACCCTCGGCTTGTTGTGCATGACCGTGCTCGCCGTGCCGCTTCCTTCGGGCGCGACCGCTCAGGTGTCGGTGGTCGACGAAGGCAGTTTCACCATCACGCGGAACGGCGCCAAGATCGGCAGAGAGACGTTCACCATCCGTAAAACGGGCGTCGGCGCCGCCGATGCATACGTCGCCAACGGGACCACCGATCTCGATGGGCGCCGTCTCGTGCCCGCGTTGCAGGCCGACGCGGACTTCGGGCCCATCAAGTATCAGCTCGAGGTGCGGAAGGGCGACGATGTGATCGAGCGCCTCAAGGGCATCGCGGGACGCGGCCGGTTCAGCACGCAGGTTCGCACATCGAAGGGCGAGTCGACGCGCGAATTCATCGCGTCTGACGACGCCGTGTTGTTGGACGACGACGTGTTCCACCAGTACTACTTCGTGGCGCAGCGCGCGCTCAAGTTGGGCGCCGCGGGCGGATCGATCGCGGTCGTCATGCCGCAGCACGCGGAGCAGCAGGTGTTGCGTGCCAAATGGGCGCCCGACGAGTTGGTCGTGATCGCCGGACGCCCCGTGACCGCCAAGCATCTCGTCCTCACAGAGGCAGGCAACGGGTCGCAGAACGTTTGGGTCGACGCGGCGGGCCACGTGCTCAAGGTCTCGCTCGACGGCAAAGGCCTTGTGATCCAGCGCAACGAGCTGCCCCACTAGATTGAGCGGGCGCGCATATCGGTAGGCGCCAGCGAGCGCCCCGTGCAACGCGGGGCGCTCGCCGTTCGTGCACCTGAAACCCACATATCCGGCGTCCCGTAAGACAGCCAGACACCGCTCAAACAGGATTCTCACGATGCATTTCAGCAAGCTCGTCGCGGCGGCGCTCTGCGCGGCCATCCCGGCGATTTTACCGCACGCCGCGAATGCCCAGACCGCCGACTCGACGAGCGGTCCGGTCCTCACCGTCGAGCAAGCCGTCGACCTGGCGGTTCACCACAATCCAATCCATTTGTCGGTGGTGAACGATCGATCGAGCGCGACCGCGCTCCGCAAAGAGGCGTATGGCCTTCTGCTGCCACGATTCGACGCGAACCTGCAGGGCAGCTACACCAAGGCAGGGCAGGCGCCCGGAAGCTCGGTGCAGTTCGCGACGTCGTCCGACGTCTATCAGTCGTTCTATTCGCTTGGTCTGACGTACAACCTGAGCTGGGCCACCTTTGTTGGACCGCGCCGCCAAAACGCCAATGTTCGGGCGGCTGAAGCGGACATCGTCGGCTCGCAGATCAACGTCCAAACGACAGTCACGCAGGATTATCTGACGGTGCTCCAGGATCAGGCGAAGGTGACCCTGCAAGACACCCTCATCGCGCAGGCGCAGCTACAGCTGGACCTCGCGAAAGCAAAAGTGGCGGTTGGTTCGGGCACACAGTTGGATGTGTCGAAGGCGCAAGTGACGCTCGGACAGGCACAAGTCGCTGCGATCACCGCACGCAACCAAGTCGAAGTCGACAAGCTGCGTCTGTTCCAAGAGATGGGTGTGCCGGAACCGCAGAACGCGCAACTGACATCGCAGTTCACCGTCGAAGCGCCGAAGTTCAGCCTGGACTCGGTGCTCGCGTTAGCGCGCCTGCAAAATCCGACGCTCAATGCGCTCAAGGTGCGCACAGACGTCGCCTCGTTAGACGTGAGCACGGCGCGCAGCCAGTACTTCCCAACCTTGCAGCTACAGACCGGTATCCAAGGGTTCACATTCCAAATGTCGGATCCAAACGTGCTCATCGGTTCGGCCATGCGGAACGCCGCGAGCTGCTTCACCGAAGATTCGATTCGACAGGGCGCTGGACTCCCTGGCATCACCGCGACATGTCAGTCGCAAGTCGTGACGCCGCAGACGGCTGCGCAGATCCGCGCCGCGAACAGCCAGTTCCCTTTCAACTTCACCAAGCAGCCATTGACCGTTAGCGCGCTCGTGTCATTGCCGATTTTCAACAACTTCACGCGCGAACGGCAGGTCGAGCAGGCTGAAGCCGCGCGCAATGACGCCGACTACAAGGCGAAAGCCCAGGAGTTGCAGCTCACCGCCGACGTCACGGCCGCGTACCTCACGCTGCAATCGCAGGTACAAACGGTGACCTTGCAGGAGCAGAATGCGGCACAGGCTCGCCAGCAACTCGATCTGGCCGAAGTGAAGTACAAGGCAGGTGCGGCAACGTACCTCGACATCTCCGATGCGCAGGCGACGTACTCGACCGCCGAGAACGATCGCATCAACGCGATCTATCAGTTTCACAAAGCGTTCGCCGCGCTCGAGGGCGCGGTGGGCCACCCATTGCGTTAACAGGGACACCCATGACTAAAGGAGCGAAGTTAGGCGTTGCCGGTGTACTCGTGGCGCTCGTGGCCGGCGTGCTCGTGCTCGCCGCGGCGACGCGCGGGAACAAACCAGCCGACGTGCGCGAAGAGAAGGTCCAGCGGCGCGACCTCGTGGCGTCCGTCACCGCGAGCGGCCAGGTGGAACCGAAAACCAAGGCCGACATCTCCTCCGACGTGAGCGGCCGCATCGTCAAGCTCGCGGTAAAGGAAGGCGATATCGTCAAGAAGGGTCAGTTCTTGTTGCAGATCGATCCTGCCACCTATCAAGCGGCGGTGCAGCAGCAAGCGGCACTCGTCGCGAGCTCGCGCGCGGACCTCATGCGCGCCAAGGCGAACCTGCAGCAGTCGCAGAGCGCGCTCCGCCGGTCGCAGGAAATCAAAAAGACGAATCCGACCTTCGTGTCCGATGACCAGATGGAGCAGTTGAGCACCACGGTGGACGTGAACCAGGCGCTCTATAACGCCGCGGAACACGCTGTCGACCAGGCGCAAGCGGGCCTCAAGAACGCGCAGGCGAGCCTCGCGAAGACGACGATCGTCGCGCCCATGAGCGGTCAGGTGACGCGCCTCAACGTCCAACAGGGTGAGACGGCCATCCAGGGCGAGTTCAACAAGGACGCCGCGCTCTTGCTCACGATCAGCGACATGAAGGCGCTCGAGACCAAAGTGAAGGTGGACGAGACCGACGTCGCGCGCATCCAGGTGGGCGATTCGGCGCAGGTCGAGATCGATGCGTTCCCCGACACGACGTTCGTCGGCAAGGTGGTCGAGATCGCCAACAGCTCGCTCACCGACCCCACGGCGTCGACCACGGCCAGCACTACGGGCGACCAAGCCGTTGATTACTACGTGAAGGTGCAGCTGCTCAATCCGCCGCCCGACACGCGTCCGGACTTTTCGGCTACGGCCAAGATCGTGACCGACACGCGCAAGAACGTGTTGAGCATCCCGATCATCGCGCTCACGGTGCGGGAGCATCAGACCGCGCCGTTAGGCGACACGGCACAGGTCGCCATGGGCGGCCGGCAGCCCGTGAAGCAGGTGGGCCAGCAGGACGTCGAGGGCGTGTTCGTGATCGGGAAGGACAACAAGGTCACGTTCCGGCCGGTGAAAGTCGGCGTGGCGGGCGAGGAGTACTTCGAGGTGCTGAGCGGCGTCACCCAGGGCGAAAACATCGTCGCGGGCAGCTACCAGGCCATTCGCGACCTCAAGGAGGGCATGTTGGTGCGTGAGACCAAGACGGATTCGACGTCGAAGAAGAAGGAGAGTGGCGCGTGACCGCTGACGTACGCGACATCCCACTCAGCACCACCGGTGAACGGCAGGCGGTGGTGGGCGATGTGGGCGCGGTCCCGGGCCAGGATTGGGTCATCGTCACCCGCGGTATCACCCGCGACTACGACATGGGCGGCGAAGTCGTGCACGCGCTGCGTGGCGTGGACCTCGCCGTCCGCCGCAACGAGTACGTGGCCATCATGGGGCCGTCGGGCTCGGGCAAGTCGACGCTCATGAATCTCGTGGGTTGTCTCGACACGCCCACGTCCGGCGAGTACTGGCTCAACGGCTCGCTCGTGTCGGACATGAAGGACGACGCGTTGGCGCGCGTGCGCAACCGCGAGATCGGCTTCGTGTTCCAGACGTTCAACCTGCTGCCGCGCGCGACGGCGCTCCACAATGTGGAGCTGCCGCTGGTGTACGCCGGCGTCGGCTCGGCGGAGCGGAAGAAGCGCGCCGTGGAGGCGCTCGAGCGCGTGCAGCTGAAAGACCGCATGGATCACCGGCCTAACGAACTGTCGGGCGGTCAACGGCAGCGTGTGGCCATCGCGCGGGCGCTCGTGAACCGGCCGGCGATTCTGTTGGCCGACGAGCCGACGGGGAACCTCGACTCGGCGACGTCCGAAGAAATCATGCGCGTGTTCGAGGAGCTGGCCAACGCGGGACAAACGGTCATCATGGTCACCCACGAGTCCGACATCGCGTCCCACGCGCGGCGCGTCGTGGTGCTGCGCGACGGCCGCATCTCGTCCGACGAGCGCCGCGAGAAATTCGTCCAGAAGCTGGAGAAGTAGGGCGTGTCGGTCGTCGAAGCGGTTCGTCTCGCCCTGGCGCAGATCCGGGTGCAGAAGCTCAAGAGCTTCTTCACTCTGTTAGGCGTGACCATCGGCGTGATGTTCCTCATCGCCGTGGTGTCGATCGTCCAGGGCATGTCGAACTACGTCGAGAACAACTTCGCGGCCAAGTTCCTCGGCGTGAACACGGGCACGCTGCGCCAGTTCCCGGACTTCCAGGCCGGCAACGTGACGGAAGCGCAGTGGCGCGCGTGGCAGCGCCGGCCCAAGATCACGATCCAGGACGCGGACGCAGTGCGCGACGCGCTGCCGGCCGGCGCACGGTGGGCGGTCGACGACATGCGCTGGATCAACGTCACGAGCAAGTACACGAACGGCGGGCCGCAGGTGCTCGGACATGCCTCCACGCCGCAGATCTTCACCATCAAGGATCTCAAGGTCGTCGAGGGCCGCGCGTTCAGCGAAGAAGAGGAAACGTTAGGCCTGCCGGTCGCGGTGATCGGGCAGGAAGTGCAGCAGTTCTATTTTCCGAACATCGACCCCATCGGGCGCGAGCTCAAAGTGGGCGGACTGCCTTTCCGCGTCATCGGCGTACTCGACAAGCAGGGCACCGTGTTCGGCCTGCCGCTCGACCGCGTGGTGTACGCCCCGCTGAGCTCGCCCATGCAGCGGTACACCGGTGCGCGGATCGCGCTGGCCGGCGTGACGGTGCAGGCGGCCAATTCCTCGCAGATGGATGAGCTCACCGAGACGGTGCGCGAGGTGATGCGGAAGCGGCACAAGCTGCACCCGTCGCAGGAAGACGACTTCGTGGTCGAGACGTCGGCCTCTGCGTTAGGCGCATGGGAATCGATCAAGAAGTTCCTGGTCTTCGCGGGCCTGGTGCTGCCGGCCATCGGACTCGTGGTGGGCGCGATCGTGATCATGAACATCATGCTCGTCGCCGTGGCGGAGCGGACGCGCGAGATCGGCATCCGCAAGTCGTTAGGCGCGAGGCGGCGCGACATCATGGCGCAGTTCCTCGTCGAAGCGGCCACGCTGAGCACGGTGGGCGCGCTCGTCGGCATCGGCCTCGGCTTCGGACTGTCCGCGCTCATCAAGAACCTGACGCCCCTGCCCTCCAGCGTCGCCGCGTGGTCGATCGCCGTCGCCATCGGACTCGGCGCGGGCGTCGGCATCCTCGCCGGCATTTACCCGGCGAGCCGCGCATCGCGGCTCGACCCCATCGTCGCGCTCCGTGCCGAATGACATGAGCGTGTTGGACCGGCTCAAGACGCTCTTCGAGGGCGTCCTCATCGCGTTCGACGCGATCCGCTCGAACAAGGTGCGCGCGGCGCTCACGATCTTGGGAATCGCGGTGGGCGTCTTCGTGGTGACGGCGATGTCCGCCGCCGTGCACGGCATCAACGAAGGCGTGACGGAAGGCCTGGCGGCGGCCGGCCCCACCACGTTTTTCGTGACGCGGTGGCCGGTCGCCATCAACTCGTGCAACGGCTCCGCCGACAGTTGTCCGTGGCGGCACAACGCCCCGCTCACCACCGACGATGCGCATGTGATCGCTCGGCAGCCGGCCATCCAGAGCGTCATCGTGCACGTCGGCTCGTCGGCCGGCGTGAAGTATCACGACATCACGCTGCCGTCGGTGAGCGTGGACGCGTATACCGCGGGCTGGACCAGTATCGACGCCGGCAAGGTGGACCCGGGCCGCAGCTTCACCGACGGAGAGAACAACGACGCGTCGGCCGTGGTCGTGGTCAACGTGGCCATGCGGAAGCAGCTCTTTCCCGATCTCGACGACGAGCAGGCCGTCGGGAAAGAGGTGATGCTGAACGGGATCCCGTTCCGGATCATCGGCATCTACAACCCGCAGGGCAACCTGTTCGACAACGGCAATACCCCCAAGGCCATCGTGCCCTTCGAGACGGGCTACCGGAAGCTCAACTTCAACATTCGCTGGCTCGACCTCACCGTTAGGCCGTTCGACGGCATCGCGCAGGACGTGTCGATCGACCAGGCCATCGCCGCCCTGCGCATCCGGCGTCAGCTCAAGCCGGCCCAGGACAACACCTTCTTCGTCAGCACACAGGAGAAGGTGATGGACCTGTACAACCAGATTGTCGGCGCGTTCTTCGCGGTCATGGTGGCGCTGTCGGGGATCGGCTTGATGGTCGGCGGCATCGGCGTGGTCGCGATCATGATGATCAGCGTCACCGAGCGGACGCGCGAGATCGGCGTGCGCAAGGCGTTAGGCGCGACGCGCGGGACCATTCTCTGGCAGTTCCTGGTGGAAGCGGCCACGCTCACCATGATCGGCGCGGTGACGGGTCTCGTGATCGGCGGCGCCCTGACGTACGTGATCCGGTCGAACACGTCGATCAAGGCGTCCATCCCGCCGCTGGCGATCGTGGTGGCGCTCCTCGCGGCGGCGTTCACGGGCATTCTGTTCGGTCTGTTCCCGGCCTACCGCGCGGCGAAGCTCGACCCGGTGGAAGCCCTCCGCTACGAATAGTCAGGCGGCCGCGCACGCGGCCGGCGTGGTCTCATGCGCCATCGTCGATTGCCGGTTCTAGCGTTGGTGGCGGAAGGCGTGGCGAGCGCCGTGGACGCGCTCGAGTCGAGCACGCTGCGCACGTCGCTCGCGGTGGCGGTGGTTGCGGCCAGCGTGTGCGCGGTGCTGGTGGCCAGCGCCGCGGCGCACGGTGTGTCGATCCGCACGCGCCGAGACGCGCGCTCCGACGGCGCTCGCGGATTCGTCGTGTACCAATGGCCGGCCTTCCGAGCCCGCGGCGTTCCGTTAGGCAGCAACGACGCGCGCGTCCTCGCATCCCTGCCCGGCATTGCCGGCGCCGCGGCGCACCAGGCGGTGGTGCTGCCGTTGAACGCGGGCGGCCAATTGCTCACCGGCATCACGATCGATGCGTACGATGCCGCGGGTCCCGCCCTCGCCACCGCGGAGCTCGTGCGCGGCCGCTGGTTCACGGCCGCCGAGGACGCGCAGGCGGCGCCGGTGGTGGCGCTCGATGACCGGCTGATCGCGCGCCTCGCGGCGCCCTCCCGTGCGTTAGGCGGCGAAGTCGACATCGCCCACCGGCCGTTTCGGGTGATCGGCGTGTATCACGACTCCGGCGCCAGTCCCCACGCGATCGTCCCGTTGGAGACGGCGCGCCGCCTGCTCGGCGCGTCTCCCGGGTGGACCGACGTCGTCGTTCGGGCGCGCGACGGCGCCGCAATGGAAGACGCGATGCAGGCGGCTGCCACACGCCTGCGTCTCGAACGCCATCTTGGCGGCGCGCCGCCCGACTTCGTGATCGCCGGCGCCGATGGCCTGCGGGCCGGCACGCGCATCGTGCCGTTCGCCTCGCGCCGCACGGTGCTCGTGTTCGCCGCGCTCGGCCTAACGCTGGCCGGACTCGCGATGCTCTTGCTCATGCGCCGCAGCGTACGCAACCGCACGCGCGAGATCGGCATGCGCAAGGTGCTCGGCGCCACGCGGGCCGCGATCCTGCTCGAGATCGTCGCCGAATCGACCACGCTCGCGACGCTCGGCGGCCTGACCGGCCTCGCCGCCGGACGCGGCCTCGCCATGCTGATGGCGGGCGCCACGCCCATTCCCGCGTCGGTGAGCAGCGCGGCCGCGCTGACGGTCCTTGGCCTAACGATGGCCGGCGGCGCGGCCCTCGGCGCGCCGCCGGCCGTCCGCGCCGCCAGACTCGACGCGCTGCACGCGCTCCGAAGCAAGTAAGGCGCTGGCAGCCTGCCGGCAGTGTCCGGCAGTGTCCGGCAGTGTTCGGCAGTGTCCGGCAGTGTCCGCCTACGTGTGGCCGTTCGGAAGTTCGGTGACGTAGAAATGCACCCAACGAACTGAGTCGAGCCGAGTTAGCGGGGCAACTTCCCGTCGTCCGTCATTCGTTGTTCGTTTCGTGCTTTCCTACCCGTGGTCCGTCTTCGTTGTTCGTCGTCCGGGACGGCCGCAGGTCGGATCAGCTTCGCCCGGATCAGCGCTGATCACGAACAACGCATGACGGACGACGGGTCGGAAAGCACGAAACGAACAACGAATGACGGACCGAATCCGGCGCCAGGGCTGAACCTCGGTGGTGAGGTCAATCGCTTCGATGCGCCGGAGACGCGCTCTCTTCCTGCCGCGAGATGTTTCGTCGACGCAATTCGGAACGGGACTGCTAAGGTCGTCGCGATCGGCCCACCAACACCGTCGTCGGTTTCCCGGGCGTCGAGATCACCATCACGCTGCGCTCGCCGTGCACCCCGTCGTCCGGCAATTGCCATCCGTCCACCCGCGAGCCCGCCCCGGAGGTATCCGCAGGTTTCGCGGGCGTCGTGTCGGGAGTCACAGGCCGGGAGCCCGTCGCAGCGCCGAGCATCTTCATGAGGTTCTTCGGCGACAGTTGCGTGGCGACCTGGCGCAGCTGATTCACATCCACGTTGGTCTCTCGCGCGCCCGCCGGCATGTGCGACCGGTACCACGCCGTCACGCTGTCGTACGAGTCACTGCTCGAGAACACGGCAGCCGTGCCGGTGTCCGCCGGCTTGTCCGTGCGAATCGACACGCCGCTGTACGCCTGCGTGACGTTCATCGGGTAGCGAGGGAGGTCGGTCGCATCGAGGCTGAAATCGTCGGCGGTCTTCGTTTTCACGCGCACGTCGGGGGGAGACGTGGGCGGCGTCTTTTCGCCCGTCACGAGATCCCCGGACATGTGCGCGACGAATCCCGCGCTCAGGGTATCCACCTGCCTGGGAGCCTTTTTGAACTTGTCACCGGAGAGCGGATCGCTCCCGCCGTTGCCGTTTCCGCCACCCGCTACTGCGGCGCTGCCTCCCGTCGCATTCATGTTGCCGCCCACCGTGTCGGTGTCAGCGCCGGTGTGACTGTTACCGCCGCCGCCCAGCTTGTTTTTTCCCCCGCCCGATCCGGGACCAAGCTGCACTTGCGACCCGCCGGCGTTGCCGTGCCCTCTGCCGACGACTTGCCCAGCATCGCTGGTCGCGGACCCTTTCATTTGGCAGAACTTCCGGCCGAGGAAAAAGCCCAAGATGAATGCGAGGATCACGCTCGCCGCCCACAGAACGCGGCGCTTTCGCCGGCCCTTGGCCGGTTGGAAGCCGGCCTCGTTAGGCATGGACGCGGCAGTCATCAGTCGCGCACGTATTTGTACAGCATGATCACCGCGCCCGGATTCTTGCCAGCCTTGTAGATCCGCACCTTGTCTTTCCCGTTCGTGAGCTGGATGCCGCGATTGCCGCGATCGACGTACGGCGTCTCCTTAGCGTGTGGTAGCTGATGCCGGTACCAGTCTTCGACGGTCGCCAGCGAATCGCGGTCCGCCACCGCGGTGTACGACGTGTACCAGTGATGGTCGGTGGGATTCTGGAACGCGTCGTATTGCGTTCCCATGTACGTGTGGGCGAAGAGCGGAAGGCCCGTGGTATTCGGCTGGTTGGCGGCTTGCGCGGCGACCGCAGGCCCTCCGGCGAGTGCAAACGACGCGGCCGCGATGACGGCTCGCATGTATCGTGTGGTCATGGAACCCCGCTGAATGGTGTGGACGTGTGCTTCGCCACGACATTCAGGGGGCTCCGTGACCCTCGCGTTTATCCGCCGTTACCTGTGCCGTCCACGCGGGCGGCGACCCGCGACGCTACTCGTTTCGAATCGCGATCACCGGATCCACGCGGCCGGCACGGCGCGCCGGCACCAGCGCCGCGACGACCGCGACGAGGCCGAGCACGACCGCAACGCCCACGAAGGTGACCGGATCGTTAGGCCCGACCTCGTACCACATCGACCGCGCCAGTCGCGCCAACCCGAACGCCGCCGCCAGCCCGATCGCGACGCCGATGCACACCATAGGCGCCGTCTCGCCCGCTACCAGCCGTCGTACGTCCTTCGGGCGCGCGCCGAGCGCCAAGCGGATGCCCATCTCGCGCGTGCGCTGCGCCACCGCGTACGACAGCACGCCGAACACCCCGATCGCCGCCAGCACCAGGGCGAGACCGGCGAAGGTGGCCAGCAGCATCGCGACCAGCCGGTCGCCGGCCATGGACCGGCTCAGCGCTTCGTCCATGGTGACGACGTTGGCGAGCGCGATGTTCGGATCGAGCGCGTGCAGCTCGCGCCGGACCACCGCGAGCGCGTTCACGCCGCCGC
Source organism: Gemmatimonadaceae bacterium (assembly GCA_036376535.1). Classification (GTDB taxonomy): domain Bacteria; phylum Gemmatimonadota; class Gemmatimonadetes; order Gemmatimonadales; family Gemmatimonadaceae; genus JADGGM01. The sequence goes on from DASVAC010000145.1 coordinate 28,794, forward strand.
CGCGTGCGCGGACGGTGATGATGCCCTGGTGCCAGGCGTTGCGCTGCGCGTACGGCACCCACACGAGCGCGCGGGTCGAGTCCGCCGCGGCGAAGTACTTCACGTCGCCGACGACGCCGATGATCTCGCGCTCCACCTTTTCATCGCGCGACGACATCGCGCGCCGGCCAATGGGATTCTCGGCGCCGAACATCCGCTTGGCGAACGTCTGGTTGACGATCATCACCGGCGGGGCCGCCGTGTCATCCGTTAGGCGGAAGTCCCGGCCGGCCACCAGCGGTACGCCGAGCGCCGCGAAGTAGCCGGGGGTCGCGACGTTCCAATTGATCGACACCTCGTTCGCCGGCGATGGGTCGCGCCCCTCGGCGACCATCTCGCGGCCGAGGTAGAACCCGTCGGCGCCTAACGGACTGGCGCTCGCGATCCCGGCGGCCTGGATGCCGGGCGCCGCCGCCAGCCGCTCGCGCAGCTGGTACAGGAACCCGACCACTTTCTCCGGCGTGTCGTACGTGATGCCCGGCACGGAAATCGACGCGGTGAGCACGTTGCGCCGGTCGAAGCCGGTATCCACGCGGCGCAGCCGCGCGATGCTGCGCACGGCCAGGCCCGCGCCGACGAGCAGCACCACCGACAACGCGAGCTCGACGGTCACCAGCGTGCGGCGCGTCCGCGCGCTCGCGCGACCGACGCTCGTGCGCGCGCCTCCCTCGCCCATGGCGAGATGGTCGCGCTGCCGCACCGCGTGCACGGCCGGCGCGAGACCGAACACCAGCGACACCCCCAGCGAGATCGCCAACCCAAAGCCTAACGCCCACCGGTCGAGCGACGCGGTCGCGATGCGCGGGACGTCGTGCGGCGCGATCGCCACGATGCCCTTCACGAGCCAGATGGCGATCGCGACGCCCAGCACGCCGCCGGCCAGCCCGAGCGCGCCGCTCTCGACCAGGCTCTGCCTAACGAGCCGCCACCGGCTGGCGCCGAGTGCCACCCGCACCGCGATCTCGCGCTGCCGCGCCGCCGCGCGTGCCAGCTGCAGGTTGGCCACGTTCACGCACCCGATGAGCAGCAGGAGCGTCACGGCGCCGAGCAGGAGCCAGAGCGCGCGCGGCGTGGTCGATCCGAGCATGGCCTGGATCACCGGCACGGGTATCGTGGTGACGCCGCCGCGAATGTCCGGGTGCTCGGCCGCCACCCGCGCGGCGAGCGTCGCCATCTCGGCGCCGGTGCTGGCGAGCGTCGCGCCGGGCTTGAGCCGCGCGATCGCTTCGAAGATGAAGTTGTCGCGGCGCTGCAGATCGGGGTCGAGCTCGCTCGAGATGCGCAGCGGCACCCAGAGATCGGCGTCGATGGGCCATCGCGCGTCGGCCGGCATCACGCCGACGATGGTCCGTTTGATCGCGTTGATCTCGACGACGTGCCCCACGATGTCGGGCCGCGCCCCGAACTGGCTCCGCCACAGGCGGTCGGAGATCACGACGGCGTACCCGCCGTCGAGCGCGTAGTCGGCGGCCTGGAGCGGGCGGCCCAACTGTTGCCTGACGCCGAGCGCCGCGAAGAACTGCGGGCTCACGGCGGCCGCCGACACGCGCACCGGGTCGCTGGGACCGGTGAGATCCATGTTCGCCGGCTGATACACCGCGACCTGCGAGAAGACGTGCTGGTCGCGCCAATCCATGAAGTCCGCGTACGTGACGGACCACGTTTCGTTGGTCCCGAGCTTCCGCGCATCCGGCTCCACCACGCGGTCGGCATCGGGGAACGGGAGCGGCGCCAGCAGCACCGAGCGCACCACGCTGAAGATCGCCGTCGTCGATCCGATGCCTAACGCAAGGGTGACGATGGCCGCCGCGGTGAACGCGACGCTCCGGCGCAGCGATCGGACGGCCTGTGCGGCCTCCTGCACGATGATCGACATCCGGTCCTCCGCGGAAAGCCGCGGCGTAGGTGACGAGACGGTACGTAGCGACGGGCGCGCGGCCAACACGCGCCCCCATTCGACCACCGCCAGGGCGAGCAGGTCCGCCGACGCGCGGCGCCAGACGCGAAACCGCGACTCGCCGGAGTGACGCGCCTCGGCCAGTCGATCGCGGTGGAAGTCGGCGACGGCCGCGCCGTAACGCGCGCGAAAATCGCGCGGCAGGAGGCGCACGAGCGCGCGCCACGCGAGTGGTATGCGGATCAGATCGCGCTGCGGCGTGCGCGGAGTCACGCGCGCCCCGGCGCGATGACCTGCCGCGACACCGCTAACCGCACCAGCGCGCGCAACCGCAGCATCTCGGCCGCGAGCACGCGCCGGCCGAAGGGCGTCAATCGATGGTAGATGCGCCGCTCGTCATCGTCCGCTTCGCGGCGCTGCGGCGCTTCCTCGATCAGCCCCCTCGCTTCGAGCCGGCGCATGTGCCGATAGAGGTTGCCCGCCTCGAGCTCGATCTTCCCGTCGCTGTGGGCGAGGATGTCCTGCCGGATGCCATAGCCGTGCCGATCGCCGGCCGCGAGCATCGTCAGGATGAGCGTATCGACGGACTTGAGCGGCAGCAGCGACTCGGGTTCGGGCCAGGCGGATTTTGGGGCGGGCGGCATGGGGCGTCCTTGGTATAAGCAAAACGACTATAGCACTTCGACACCCAGTTCGCGAGGATGGTTTGACGGATCTCGATACCGGACCGGCGGCTGCTGCCGAGGCCGGTACGGCGCCCGCCTGTTCCGGAGCGGCGTGCGGGATGCTATGATGGGGCGCCCTGACTAACCCGGTTGGGCATGACTCACGCGGTCAACCCTGTTCGGAGGTTCCATGCGCGCTCGCGTCGTCGTTTGCGGTCTCGTCTTCGCGCTGTCCGCTTGTGCGACCGGCGGCGGCCCACGTGGCAGTAGCGGTCACGACCCCAATATCATTACCGCGGCGGACGTCGAGAGCAGCCACGAAAGCAATGCCTACGACGTGGTGCGAGCGATCCGCCCCAACATGCTGACCACGCGCGGCCAGTCGACGTTCATGAATTCGGACCCGGGCATCGTCGTGTTCCTCAACGGCACGCAGTACGGCGACATCCAATCTCTCCGTCGCATCAACGCGCGCGACATCGACCAGATCCACTACTACTCGGCCAGCGAGGCAAGCGTGCGCCACGGGACCGGATACCCCGAGGGCGTGATCGAAGTGACGACGAAATAGGAAGGCGTTATGTTGCATCGGTGAGTCTCGCCGATGTCCTGCGCACCGCGCTCGGGCAGATCCGGGCGAACAAGCTGCGGTCGTTCTTCACCCTGTTAGGCATCATCGTGTCCGTCGGCTTTCTCGTGGCCGTGGTCGCGATCATACAGGGGATGAATGCGTACGTGAAAGAGAACGTGGCCGACGCCATCGTCGGCGTGAACACGTTTCAGGTGCGCCGCATTCCCATCAAGATCGGGCTCTTCACCGACGACGAGCTGCGCGCGATCCAGAAGCGGCCAAAGATCACCCTGGCCGATGCGCACGTGGTCGCGCGCGCCGTCCCCGGTGCCGACGCCGTCGCCCTGCAGAGCGGATTCCCCACCCCGGCCACGCAGGTCGCATGGCACGGTCACACGCTCGAGAACGTGTTCGTGTTCGGCGTGACCGCGCCGTATCAGACGGTCCAGGACTACCGCTTCCGCAGCGGCAGCCCCATCACCGACATCGACGTGCGCGAGCGGCGCCAGGTGATCGCCATCGGCGCCGACGTCGCCGACAAGGTGTTCGGCACCGCCGATCCGATCGGCCACACCGTCCGCATCATGGGCGCCCGGTTCACGATCGTCGGCGTCATCGCGCCCAAGGGGCGCGTCCTCGGCCAGTCGTTCGACTCGTTCGTGATCATGCCGATCACGAGCTTCGAGCTGCTCTACGGCCGGCGCGCGACGACCACGATCTCGGTCAAGATGCCTAACGCAGAGTCGATTCCCTCGGGCATGGCGGCGGCGGAAGAGGCCATGCGCATCGCGCACCGGCTGCGGCCGGAGCAGGCCGATGACTTCACCGTCGAAACCGCCGACGCCCTGGTCGACTTCTGGAAGAACCTGACGCGCGTGTTGTTCAGCGTCATCCCGGCGGTGGTCGCGATCGGCATCATCGTGGGCGGTATCGTGATCATGAACATCATGCTCATGGCCGTCAACGAGCGGACGCACGAGATCGGGATCCGGAAATCGGTGGGCGCCCGCCAGCGCGACATCCGGCGGCAGTTTCTGGCCGAAGCCGTCGCCCTGGCAACGTTAGGCGGACTGCTCGGCGTCGCGTCGGGGTGGGGCCTGGCGCTCGTCATCTCGAGCGCGTCGCCGCTGCCGGCGCGGGTCACCGCGTGGTCGGTGGGCGTCGCCATTTCGTTAGGCGCCGGGATCGGGGTGCTCTTCGGCGTCTACCCCGCCAGCCGCGCCGCCCGCCTCGACCCCATCAACGCCCTCCGCGCCGAATGAGAACCGCCGAGCGCGTCAGCGAGAACATCGGCATCGCGATCGATACGCTGCGCGTGAGCAAGCTGCGCAGCGGCCTCACGATATTGGGCGTCGTCATCGGCGTCGCCACCGTCATGGCCATGGCGGCGATCGTCCAGGGCGTGCGGCAGCAAATCGTGCACACCATCGAGATCGCCGGACCGACCACCTTCTATGTGACGCGCTCGGCGACGCCGGTGAATCCAGGCAATCCGCCACCGGAAATTCGCAACCGCCCGGAGATCACAGCGGAAGAGGCCGAGCGCATCCACGCACTTCCGGACATCGGCTACGCCGCGATCTGGGGACAGGCGCAGGCGCGCATGGACTACCAGGGCACGCGCACGCAGCAGGTTGCGATCTTCGGCGCCGACAACCGGTTCACCGACATCCAGGGCGGCGACCTGTCAGAAGGTCGATGGTTCACGCACCCGGAGCTCGTCGCCGGCAGCGCGGTGGCCGTGATCGATCAGGACGTCGCGCGCACGCTGTTCGGTCGCGTCGACCCGCTCGGCAAAGTCGTCGGCATCGGCGGACGCGCCGCGCGCGTGATCGGCGTGTATGTCGCACCCGCGAACATCTTCAACCCGCCCGGCCAGTCGACCGGCGCGATCGTACCGTACGCGATGCTCGACCACCAGGTCCCGTTCGACCGCACCAACGCGCTCTGGATCGTCGTCAAGCCTCGGCCTAACGTAACGGTCGCGGACGCGGAAGAAACCGTGATGGTGACGCTCCGGCGGATGCGGCACCTGCGCCCGTCCCAGCCCAACTCGTTCGACCTGCTCACGCAGGATCAGATCCTCGACACGTTCAACAAGCTCACGGGCGTGTTCTTTCTCGTCATGATCGTGCTGTCGGCCGTCGCGCTGCTCGTGGGCGGCATCGGCGTGATGGCGATCATGATGGTGTCCGTCACCGACCGCACGCGCGAGATCGGCGTCCGGAAAGCGCTCGGCGCCACGCGACTGGACATTCTGCTCCAGTTCCTCGTCGAAGCCGCGACCTTGACGGGCATCGGCGGAATGATCGGCATTCTGCTCGGGTTAGGCTTCGGCCGGCTGGCGACCGCGGCCATGCGGATCGAGGCCACGACCCCGCTGCTGTATACGCTCGTCGCCGTCATCGTGTCGGTCGGCATCGGCGTCGTGTTCGGGTTGCTGCCGGCCAA
>DASVAC010000146.1:0-5930 GCA_036376535.1 Gemmatimonadaceae bacterium
TGGGAAACATCCCGAACGGCGGCGGACCGTACCTCAACCAAATGGTCGCGCTCGAAACGACGCTTGCGCCGCACGCGCTGCTCGACGCCCTGCAGGCGATCGAGCACGAAGCACAGCGCGAGCGCACGATCCGGTGGGGACCGCGGACACTGGACTTGGATATCGTCATGTTCGACGCGCAGACCGTTTCCGATCAGCATCTCACCGTCCCACACCCGGGCCTCGGCCACCGCGATTTCTGGGACCGGGAGCTCGCGGAGCTCAAAGCGAAGGCTGCCAAGCGATGAGCAGCGAGGGTGGAGCATCCCAGTCGAGCGTCAAGCGCGTCGGCATCCGCGACGTGCGTGCGCGGAAGGGTCGTCCCGAAAAACTGATCGTGCTCACCGCGTACGATGCGCTGTTTGCGCGCCTCGTGGATGAGAGTGGTGTCGACATCGTGCTCGTCGGCGACTCGGCCGGTACGGTGTTGTTGGGCTACGACACCACGATACCGGTGACCCTCGATCAGATGATCCACCACGCGGCGGCGGCGCGGCGCGGTGTGAAGCGCGCGCTGCTCACGGTGGACATGCCGTTCCTCACGTACCAGGTGAGCGCCGAGCAGGCCGTGACGAACTGCGGGCGCGTGATGCAGGAGTCGGGCGCCGACAGCGTGAAGCTCGAGGGCGGCGGCCCCGACGTGTTGCGCGCTGTGAATGCCGTGACCGGCGTGGGCATTCCCGTGATGGGCCACCTCGGGTACACGCCGCAATCGGAGCATGCGTTAGGCAGGAGCCGCGTGCAGGGGCGCGACGAACGCGACGCCGCGGCATTGATCGAGCAGGCCAAGCGACTCGAGGACGCGGGCGTGTTTTCGATCGTGCTCGAGCTCATCCCGAAGTCGCTGGCCCGCGCGGTGACCGACGCGGTGGGCGTGCCCACGATCGGCATCGGCGCCGGCGCCGGTTGTGATGGTCAGGTACTCGTGCTGCACGACATGTTGGGACTCAACGATCGTTTCACACCCAAATTTCTCAAGCGCTACGCGACGCTTGCCGAGGATGTGCGGTCCGCCGTGCGTCACTTCGGTGAAGACGTGCGCGCCGGCCGCTATCCCGATGACGACCATAGCTTCTAGCATGCGGATCATAGATCGGATTGCTGCACTCCGCAGCGCGCTCGCCGAGCCGAGACGCCGCGGGCAGGGTGTCGCTCTCGTGCCGACGATGGGCTATCTGCACGAAGGCCATCTGCAACTCGCCGACGAAGCGCGGCGCCACGCCGCGGTCGTGGTGATGAGCGTGTTCGTGAATCCCATGCAGTTCGGTCCGCACGAGGATTACACGCGCTATCCCCGCGATCTCGAGGGCGACGCGATGAAGGCCGAGCGGCGCGGCGTGGATGTCTTGTTCGCGCCGCCGGTCGAGGAGATGTATGCCGGCGACCGGACGGTGGTGGTGACGCCGCTCAGTCTCGCCGACCGGTGGGAAGGCGCGGCGCGGCCGGGGCACTTCACGGGGGTGCTCACGGTCGTGACGAAACTGTTCAACATCGTCCAGCCAACGGTGGCGGTGTTTGGGCAGAAAGACATTCAGCAGGCGACGCTCATCCGTTCGCTCACCCGCGAGCTCGACTTCGGCGTGCGGATCATCGTGGCACCCACGGTGCGGGAGCCGGACGGACTGGCAATGTCGAGCCGGAACGCATATTTGTCGCCGGAGGAGCGGAAGCGCTCGCTGGTGTTGTCGCGCACGCTGCGCGGCATCGCGGACGCGTTCGATGGCGGGCAGTACGATGCCGTGGAGCTGGAGCAGTTAGGCTGGGAGATTCTGGCCACCGAGCCGGAGGTACAAGTGGACTACCTGGCCATCGTGGACCCGACGCGCCTCGAGCCCGTCGCGGTCGCGGAGCAGGGCACGATCGTCGCGATTGCGGCGCGCGTGGGTACGACACGCCTCATCGACAACGTCCTCCTCGGCAGCTCGTGACGTGGAGCGCCGTCGTCGCAGCGCTTGATGACGGCGATACGTTCCGGTCGCGCGTCAGCGTCTACTTGCATCCGTTAGCCGGCCGGCCGATCGTCTGGCACGTCGTGCGCGCGTTGGAGACGGTGTCGCCGGCGCCGGGGGTGGTGCGGGTGCTCCACCGCGCGAACACGATGCTGGCCATGCCGGAGACGTCGGTGCCGGTGATGATCGATGCGATTCCCGACGGGCAGGAGCTGGTGGCGCTGCGCGCGGCGGTCACGGCACCCGGCGTGTGCGTGCTGGTGGATGGCGCGTCTCCGTTAGTCGCGCCGCCGACGATTGCTCGGCTGTTGCGGGCGGGGGAGGGCGGGATTGCAGGCCTGCCCGATGCGCAGGCGGACGGGCGGTACATAGCGGTGGGCGGCGAGGGTCCGGCGCTCGCGTCGGCCGAGGATCCACGGCAGCCGGCGGGCGCGGTGCGCATCGCGGCGACGTCGCCCGACGAGTTGATTCGGGTGCTCGATCGCCATACGCTGGCGGATGCGTCGGTTGCCTTACGGAACCGGCTCGTGCGCAAACACGAAGCGGCGGGCGTGAGCTTCGTGTTGCCCGAGACCACGTGGATCGACGCCGACGTGCGCATCGGCGCCGACAGCGTGATCTATCCGGGCGCGGTGCTCGAGGGCCAGACGGAAATCGGCAGCGAGTGTGTGATCGGTCCGTACACGCGCATCGTCGATGCATCCATCGGGCGCGGCGCGGAGCTCAAGGGATGGAACTACGTCGCGCGCACCAGTATCCGAAACCATGCAGTCCTCGAGCCATATGTTCGACGCGGCTTTGATTGAACTGCCCGCGTGGGCGCAGGTGATCCCGGCGCGGCGCGAGCACATCGCGCGCGTGACGTCGCTGCTCGTGCAGTGGGCGCATGCGTTAGGCCTCGACCGCGACGCGTGCGCCGCGTGGCGCGACGCGGGTCTCTGGCACGACGCGCTGCGCGATGCGACCGAGGCCGAGCTGCGCGTGTGGGCCGCCGACGGGACGCTGCCGATTGGGCTGTTGCACGGCCCGGCCGCGGCCAATCGCTTGGCGAAGGGCGGCGAACAGCGCCGCGACGTGATCAACGCCATTCGATGGCATACGATCGGGTCCGACACGTGGGACCAGACGGGCCGCGCGCTCTACATGGCGGACTACCTGGAGCCGGGGCGCAAGTTCGCGCGCGCCGATCGGGGCTACCTGGCGGCGCAGGTGCCGCTCGACTTCGACGGCACGTTCCGCCAGGTCGTTAGGCACCGGCTCGAGTGGGCGTTGCGAGAGGGGCACGAGCTGTATCCGACCGCGGTGGCGCTATGGAACTCGGTGCGCTGATCGAGCGGTGGGGCATCCGCATCCTGGTCGCGCTCGTGCTGTTGGGCGCGCTCATCGGGGGCGCGGTGGTGGCGACGCGCAAACCCGCGGCGCGTCCCGGCGGGATCGTCGTTGCGTTAGGCAGCAGCGACGCGCGCGCGCCGGCCGGCGTTCGCGTGCGGGTGGAGGTCCTCAACGCGTCGCGCGTGATCGGCCTTGCCCGGCGCGCGACGCTCTATTTGCGCGACCGCGGCTTCGATGTCGTGGAATCGGGCAACGCCGGCGGCGCGCGCCGCGACACCACGCTGGTGCTCGACCGGACGGGGCACCAGGCCTGGGCCGCGTCCGTGACGCGGGCGATGGGCGTCGCGCAGATGGTCGCGCGCCCCGACAGCTTACACGACGTCGACGTGACCGTGCTGGTCGGCGCCGCGTGGCGCCCCCCGGCCGAGCCGTTCTACCCGTAGCTGTCCACACGCGGCCGCGATGTCGGTGCCGCGGCTCTTTCGAATCGCCACTTCGACGCCGGCACCGCGCACGGCGCGCGCGAAGCGCCCGATGTCGCGCGGCGACGTCGCACGAAATTCCGCGGCGCCGCCCTCGTGTAGCGGAATGAGATTCACGAATGCGCGGCAGCTCTTGGCGAGCTTCGCAAGCTCGAGCGCGTGCGCGCCCGTGTCGTTCACCCCGCCCAACATCACGTACTCGAACGTGACACGCCGGTCGAACGCGCGGGCCGCCGCGATGACGTCGGCGAGCGGATACTTGGTGTTGATCGGCATCAGCTCGCGGCGGAGCGCGTCCGACGGCGCGTGAATGGACAACGCGAGGCGGAACTGCTCCGGCCGCTTGGCGAGCGCCACGATGCCGGGCAGCACGCCGACGGTCGACACGGTGATGTGCCTCGCGCCTATGCCTAACGCATCGGGGGCGTTGAGGATCGTGAGCGCGACGTCCACGGCGCGCCAGTTCATGAGCGGTTCGCCCATGCCCATGAACACGACGTTGGTGACGCGCACGGGATCGTCGACGAGGCGCATCTCGCGCACCTGTGCGGCGATCTCCCACGTGGCAAGGTTGCGTTGGAAGCCCATGCGTCCCGTGGCGCAGAACGCGCATTGGAGCGCGCAGCCCGCCTGCGATGAGATGCAGAGTGTGACGCGGTCGTCGTCGGGAATGGCGACGGTTTCGATCGCCTGTCCGTCGGGAAGACCGAACAGGAACTTCTGCGTGCCGTCGGTGGACCGCTGCCGCGCCATGAGCGCGAGCCGGGGCATCGCGAAACGCTCGCCTAACGCGTCACGGAGCGCGGCCGGAAGCTCGGTGATCTCGGCGAACGACGCCGCGGGCGTCTGCCAGAGCCGCCGCAGCACCTGACGGGCCCGGTATGCCGGGTCCCCGTGCTCGGCAAAGAAGGTGCCGAGGGTGGTGAGCGCGTCGGCGGGAGAATGGTCGAGGAGGTTGGTGTTTGTCACGGAGTAAATCTAGGTCGTGGAAGAGACCGGATGCGCGGGACCGGGGGCCGAGACGTGAGACCTGCCGAGATCTCGCGAATCCGACTCCGCATAGCGTGAAAGTCCTACGAGTTGAGAGACGGACACACCCGGACGCGAACGGTCAGGGCGGGAGCATTTTTGTTTCGACGATCGGGATTTCGAGAGTTTTTCAAATCGTTTCGCTTTGTCCGCCTTTGTCCAGGTGTGTCCGCTATTCAAGTCGTGAATGCTCGCCTGACTCCGGAGGCCGACACGCGAGATGTGCACGGTTCTCGCGAACCCGCCTCCATGGGCCTTTTTGGAGCTGCGTCCGGCCTCCGAGGCGGGACAGGCACATAGCCGCGACTTTCAACGGGCGTTAAATTCAACGGGCCCAAACAGATGACCGAACTCTGGCAAGCGCTTCCGTGAGGTGCACGGCGTGGTTAGTCTTTCAGATTCACCCCCAAGTGACGGAGCACTGGTGTTGCTTTCCGAGCTGCTGTCGGCGGAACGGGTCAAAGTGCCGCTGGCGAGTCGCACGAAAGGCGACGTGCTGCGCGAGCTCGTCGAGCTCGTAGCGCCGTCCGCGGGACGCCGTGGTGAACGTGTGGATCCGGAGTCCATCCTCGAGTCGGTGCGCGAACGCGAAGCGGTGCTTTCAACTGGAATCGGCGACGGCGTCGCCATTCCGCACGGCAAGACGCCGCACGTCGACCAACTGGTGCTCGCCGCAGGCGTGGCGCACGACCCGGTCGACTTCGACGCGCTCGATGGCAAGCCGGTGCAATTGTTCTTCCTGCTCGTTGGTCCCGAGAGTGCTGCCGGCGCGCACGTAAAAGCGCTGAGCCGCATCTCGCGACTCCTGCGCCGCGAGTCGTTGCGCGCGAGCCTGGTGGCCGCGCAGTCGGCGCCCGATTTCCTCCGCCTGATTCGAGATTTGGAGGTGGCGTGATCGCGCCGCGTCGAATGCCGCCCATAGTGCGGGCGGCATGGCGCGGCGTGGCTCGTCGTGTCACATCCATGCACAGCCGAACCGTACCAACCGAATGACCGCGACCAATTCCAACGAGGCGACCACACTCCGAAGCCGCCGCTGCGGCTCACTCCGCGCCGGCGACGCCGGCACCCCGGTCCGGTTAGGCGGCTGGGTTCACGG
>DASVAC010000147.1:0-10957 GCA_036376535.1 Gemmatimonadaceae bacterium
AGGTCGGCGAGCGAACTCCCGAAATCGATGTGGTCCTGCGCACCGACGATGGCTTGATTCGCGACGGGCACACCATCCACCACGAACAACGGCTGGTCGTTCCCGGAGGCCGTTCGCGCGCCGCGCAACAAGAGGCTCACTGCGGTGCCTGACGCGCCGCTGCCGCTGACATCCGCCCCGGCGACGCGCCCGGCGAGGGCGCGCACCAGATTGGTCTCTCCCGCGGCTGTGATCCCATCATCGCTCACCGTCTGCTGCGCCGCGCCGATCGACCGGGGATCGCGCTCGATGCCCAACGCAGTCACGGCGCGATGCGCAGAATCGGATGGCGGGGCCGGCACCAGCGAGGACGCCACCGGCTGTTGGGCGACGATGGCTGGCGCGGCGAGCGCCGCCCCGATGAGCACGGCCACGATACGGACACGAAGCGGCATGCGAGCGAACCGGCGGGAGACGGAGCGGGAGCAGCGACGCGCCCCTCGTTCCGGAGGCGCCGTGCGTTAGGAGCACGACAACGTTAGGCGCCGGCGCTCACGGGCGCAAGGCGGCTCGCATTCGGCCGCCCGGCACAAACTGCCGCCGGACCTACTCCGCGCGGAGCGTGACCGCCGGATCCACGCGCGCCGCCCGCCACGCCGGGATCCAGCACGCCACCGCCGACACGCCGGCCAGGAGCACGATCACGCCCGCATACGTCATCGGATCCAGCCGCGACACGCCGAAGAGCAGCGTCACCAGCGCGCGCGTCGCCGCGGCCGCGCCGGCCAGGCCGATCGCCACCCCGACGACCGTCAGCCCCATCCCCTCGCGCACCACCAGCAACAGGATCTGCGCGCGCGTCGCGCCTAACGCACAGCGCACCCCGATCTCGCGCATCCGCTCGGCCACGCTGCCAGAGAGCACGCCGTAGAGCCCGATTGCCGCCAGCGCCAGCGCCGCCGCCGCGAACACCTCGAACACGATCAGCGCGAACCGCCGCTCTGCGGCGGACCGCGACACGAGCTCGGTCATGGTCGCTACACGCGTGATCGGCTGGTCCGTGTCCACCGACCAGATCGCGCGCTTGACTAACGGAATCAGCGCCGCCGGCTCGCCGCGCGCGCGGACCACCAGCGACTGGACGTTGTCGACCCACGACCACTGCGCCGGCGCGACGTAGAATGCATCCGGTTGCTCATCCGCCAGCGACCCCTGCTTCACATCACCAACGACGCCGACGATGTAGTCCCATGGCCGCGTCGCGTCGTCGATCTCCGGCCCCATGCGCACACGCTGGCCGATCGGGTTCTGACCCGGGAACCGCCGCTTGGCGAACGATTCGTTGATCACGATGGCCTCGGGCGCTCCCGGCAGGTCGTGCGCATCGATGAGCCGCCCCGTGCGCAACGGAATGCCCATCGTCGCGAAGTAGTCGGGCGACACGGCGTATCGCAGGGCCGCGCCCTCGTCGCCGCCGTTGGTCGGCACGTTCTGGAATACGATGCCGTAGCCGTCGATGTCGCCGCTCAGCGGCAGCTGGCTCGTCAACGCGGCCGACGTCACGCCCGGCACCGCACGCACGGCGTCGAGCGCCTGCGTGAAGAACTGGAGACGCGCGCTGTCGGAATCGTACCGGTGACCCGCCGCGTCGACCTGCATGGTGAGCACGTGCGATGGATCGAAGCCGGGCGCCACCGCGAACAGATGGTCCAGGCTCCGCAACAGCAGCCCGGCTCCCACGAGCAGCACTAGCGCCAGCGCGACCTCGGCCACCACGAGCACACGCCGCGTGGTAGCATGGCCGCCGGCCACGCGGCCCGCGCCGCGCTGGACGCCGCTGCCTAACGCTTCGCGCGAGGCGCGCAGCGCCGGCGTCACGCCGACCGCGACGCCGATGAGCGCCGTGACGGCGAACGCAAACGCAAAGGCCCGGCCATCCAGACCGATGGCGCCGGCGCGCGGCACGCCCGCCGGCGTGAGCGCCACCAGCGCGCGCACGCCGAGCGCGGCGACGCCTAACGCCACGATGCCGCCGCACGCCGCCAACGCCAGGCTCTCCGTGAGCAGTTGCCGCACGAGACGCGAGCGGCCCGCGCCCAACGCCACGCGCATCGCGAACTCCTCGCGGCGTTGGGCACCGCGCGCGAGCAGCAGGTTGGTCACGTTCACGCACGCGATGGCGAGGAGCAGCACCACTGCGCCCAACACAGCCAGCAGCGCGGGCCGCACGCCGCTGGTCACGTCGTACTGGAGCGCGTGCACGAGGAGCCCGCCCGACAGCGACGCCCACGTGGGCCGCGGAAAGTCCGCCACGGGCGTGCGTGCAATCGCATCCAGGTCGTGCCGCGCCTGGTCGATCGACACGCCCGGACGCAGCCGCGCGACGATGGTCTGATGATGCCCCCACTCGCGACTCTGGAAGGTCGCGTGCGCGTGCATCCGCAGGGTCGTCCACACGTCGGCCGACGACTCGAGCACGTTGTCGAAGCCCGCCGGCATCACACCGATCACGGTGTACGGATCGCCGTCGAGCAGAATCGCGCGCCCGACGATGTGCCGGTCGCCACCGAAGCGGCGCGCCACGAGTCCGGCGCTCAACACCACGACCTTCGCCGCGCCGCGCTGGTCGTCGGCGTCCACGAAGTCGCGCCCGGCCGCGGGCGCGATGCCTAACGCGCGGAAGTAGCCCGCGCTCACCTGCTGCCCCACCAACCGCTCCGGCTCGCCGTCGCCGGACATGGCCGGCCGCCAGGGATCGGTCGCGGCGATCGCCTCGAACGACCGGCTCCGTTGGGCAAGCTCGACGTACGTGCCATACGTGGTCTCGAGGCGCGAGCCGTCGCCGCGCGTGTCGGACACCATGACCACCCGGTCGGCGTGCGGATACGCCAGCGGCTCGAAGAGGATCGGATTCACCGCGCCGAAGATGGCCGTGGCGGCGCCAATGCCTAACGCAAGCGTGAGCACCGCCACCACCGCGAAGCCGGGATGCGTGCGCAGGCGGCGGAGGGCCACGCGGAGGTCGCCCATCGTCGTCGCGGCGGCGTTCTCCCACCCGTAGTCGTGCACCTGCTCGCGCACAATGGTGGGGTTGCCGAGCTCGAGTACTGCCGCGCGCCGCGCCGCTTCGGGGTCGAGTCCGCGCGCCACGTGCGCCGCCGCGGACTGCTCCAGGTAGTGCCGCACCTCGTCGTCGACGTCCCGATCCACGTCGGCGCGGTGGGCCAGCCCGCGCACGCCGCGCGCCACTTGCCGCCAGAACGACATGGCGTTAGGCCTCCGCCTTGAGCAACCGGGCAATCGCCGTGGCGCGCTGGTTCCAGGTGGACGTCTCCACCTCGAGCTGCTTGCGCCCGGCGCGGGTGAGCGCATAGTACCGCGCGCGCCGCGCGTTCTCCGTTTGCCGCCACTCGGCGTCCAGCCAGCCTGCGCGCTCGAGGCGCTGCAGCGCCGTGAGCAGCGACCCGGGATTGATGCGGAACACGCCGCGCGAGATCTGTTCGATGCGCCGCGCGATCCCGAAGCCATGCATCGGCTGGAGACTCAGCGTCTTGAGGATGAGCAGGTCCAGCGTACCCTGGATGACGTCGGTATTCGGCTCGGTCACCGCGCGCTCGCGAAGGGAAGGTGTGGGACCACGATGCGCCGCCTGCCCTTGATTGTCAAGGGCTGACACCCAAGAGGTCGGCGACCTGGGAGTCCTTGTTGTAGAGTGCGGTGACGAAACATCGCGCGGCAGGGTATCGAAAGCGTCTTCCGGGCCATCGCAGCGGCTAACGTCATCACTGAGCCTCAGTCAGGACGCGGGATTCGGTCCGTCATTCGTTGTTCGTTTCGTGCTTTCCTACCCGTGGTCCGTCATTCGTTGTTCGTCATCCGGCGACTTGAATGCACGGAGCATGGCCGTCTCGCCAGATTGTTTCGCTTGGGTGGGCGCTGATTCACGAAACGAATGACGGACCACGGGTAGGAAAGCACGAAACGAACAACGAGTGACGGACCACGGGGAATCGCCCGCTGAATGGGCTCGACTCAGTTCATTCGGTGCATTCCGCGGCTCTCAATATCACCGAACTTCCGAACGCACCACTACTGCAATGTCGCGCCGAGGCGAAACGTCATGGCCCGGAAGTCGATGGTGTAGCCGCCGAATCGTGCCGCCAGGTTGCCCGACAGGTTGCCGAAGTACGACTCGAAGGGAGAACGCGATTCGTCGCGCATCACGAACACGCTGTCCAGCTCCGTCCGTTGGCCGCCGATGGTCACCGGCACCTGCGGGATGCGATAGCCCGCGTAGCGCTGCACGCCGCCCGCGCCGCCGATTTTGATGCTCGTCGTGTCCAGGCCCGTTAGGAGCGACGTGTACGCGCGGCAAAAGCGAACGGTGAGCATCGTCGCGTCCGCCCCGCTGTCGAAATGAAAGAGCCGCGTCGAATCGCCCACCGTCGCGGCAACCAGCGGCGCCAGGTTGTCCAGAAACACGTTCGACGAGTCGCTCGGCGCCTCCCCCGCGCGCGAATCGACGCGAAGGCTATCGGTGCCGATCGCCAGCCGGCCGAGCGACTCCAGCACCGGATATCCGAGAATCGCGGTGATCTGAAAGTGCGCCTGCGGAATGGCGAGCGAGCTGTCCGGCAGCACGATCGCGATGGCGTTGCGCACGCGCGCGTTGCCGAATCTCATCTCGGGAATCACGGCAACGCGATTCGGAACGGATGCGCCGGTGATGCCCTTCGTCGCCGCACCGGTCGTGATCACATGGAGACCGAGACGGCGCGCCATGCCATCGGTGATGGTCGAAAGATTTGCGCCGGTGTCGAAGATCCACCCGGACGAGTCATGCCCAACGTGCACCGTCACCTCGCGAAGCCCGAGCGCATCGGGGTGGAGCGGGATCGTAAACGCCGACGACACGGTCGTGCCCTGCGGCGGCGCGCTGCGTAGCGCGCGCCGGAATTCGATGTCGTTGCGCAGGTCCGCGCGGTCCGACGGAGTCATCGTCGAGCCGTACGCGCGATCGAGCCGGTCGAGGGCATTCGCGGCGTCGCCGTAGCGATACGTCTTCAGGTAGTCGTCCGCGAGCGTCTTCAAGGCGACGACGACGCGCGCCGAATCCGCCACCGGATCGAGGCGCGACACGATCGGTTCGAGCGCGCGGATCGACGCGAGGCTCTGGTTCTGCTTGTTGGAGAGCACGCCTCGGAGATACGCGAGCGTCACCGGCGATGCATCGCGCCGCGCGTCCGCCCGTGCCATCCAGCCGGCGAGATCGACGTAGCGATGCTCCCGCAGCAGCCAGTCCGGCCAGTTGGGCGAATCCGGCGCCGGCGCTGGATGCGCCGCGGACGGCGCCGCGCACGACGGAGCGGGAGACGCGAGCGGCGCCGGTGGTCGCGCGCGCTGCCGATGCGCCCCGCTCAGACTTGCCAGCACGAGTCCCGCGGGAACGAGAAGTCGCCGACTCAACATCAGCATGCACCGCACCTCGACATGTCAGCGTTTCGTCATCGGGCCACCTGCTCCTATTGACATTCGGGAGAAGTGCCCGCACCTTCTCCCGACACCCGGGAGAAGCCGCAGGGTGCCCGAGCGCGCACACACCACCTCACCCGCACGCGACATGCCACGCACGGATCCAGCCGAACAGGTGCTGCAAGGCACCCTCGATCTCCTGATTCTCAAGACGCTCTCGCTCGAGCCGATGCACGGCTGGGGACTCGCCCACCGCATCCAGCAGCTCTCGCGCGACGCGCTCCAGGTGGGCCAAGGTTCAATCTATCCGGCCGTCGTCCGTCTCGAGCAGCGCGGATGGGTGTCCACCCATTGGCGCACCACGGAGAATAATCGGCGCGCAAAGTACTACGCCATCACGAGCGCCGGGCGCCGCGCAATGGGCCAGGAGCTCGCGAGCTGGAAGCGCTTTGTTGCCGCCGTCACACTCGTCATGGATGCCTCGTGAGAATCACGCGCTGGGACCGCGCCCGGATATTCGTGAGTCGCATTTGGGAATCCGTGCACCGTCGCCGCATCATGACGGAGCTCGACGACGAGCTGCGCACGCACCTCGAGCTCGAGACCGCGTACAATGTCCAACGCGGCATGTCGCCGGCCGACGCGGCGCGCGCCGCAAAGATCGCAATCGGCGGCGTGCAATCGTGGCGCGAGCAGGTGGGTGATGCACGCGGCTTCAGCGTCGTGGACAATCTCGTTCGCGACATCCGCTTCGCGTGGCGGCAGCTCAGGCGCACACCGGCATTCACCGCCAGCATTGCCGCGACGCTCGCGATCGGTATCGGCGCGACGACGGCGGTCTTCGCCGTGTTGGACTCGGTGATCCTGCGGCCCCTGCCCTATCCTAACGCAGACCGGCTCGTGGGCGTGTGGTGGTCGCTGCCGGGCATGGGCTTCCAGCTCGGCCCACAGTCGCTCAGCACGTACTTCGCGATCCGGCGCCTCTCGACATCGTTCGAGGGCATTAGTGTGTTCGATCGCACCGCCGTGAACGTCGCGAGCCGCGCCGGCGATGAACACGCCGAACGTCTCAACGCCGCCACCGCGACCGCCAGTCTCTTTCCACTGCTCGGCGCGCGGTTCATCGCGGGCCGCCCGTTCAGCGCGGCCGAGGATGTGCCTAACGCAGCACCGGTGGTGGTGATCAGCGAAGGATTCTGGCGGCGCCGCTTCGGCGGCGATCCCAACGTCATCGGCAAGCAACTGATCGTCGACGGCCAAGCCCGCACGATCGTCGGCATCACCGCATCGGCGTTCCACTTCCCCGATGACGCGACGCAGCTGTGGACGCCGATCGCACTGGATTCCGCGGCGGCGTTCGGCGGTCCATTCGGGCATCAGGCGTTCGCGCGCCTGAAACCGGGCGTCACGGTCGATCAGGCGCGACGCGAGCTCACGCGGCTGGTGCCACGCATGGGCGAGCTCTATCCCAACATCGCGCCCTCGATGACGTTGACCGACTTTCTGCGACAGGCGCGCGCCGGCATTGTGGTGCATCCGATGCGCGACGATGTGGTGGGCGGCTTCGGCAACGTCGCGATCATTGCCGCGGCAGCTGGTGTGGTCCTGTTTGCGATCGCGCTGGCGAACGCGGCGAGCCTGCTCCTCACGCGCGCCGAGGGGCGCCGGCGTGAGCTCGCGCTCCGCGTGGTACTCGGCGCGAGCACGCGGCGCGTGCTGGCGCAGTTCGTCTCCGAGTCGCTGCTGTTAGGCGTGTTGGGCGGCGCGGCCGGGCTCGCGATTGCGTTGGTCGGCATCCGCCAGCTCGTGCGCGCCGCGCCGGATGGCATTCCGCGGCTGTCCGAGATCGGCCTGCATCCGGCCGCGGTCGCATTTGCGATCGGCATGACCGTCGCGATGGCGTTCACGTGCAGCGCGATCGCATGGCTCCGGCTCGACGTCCGAAACCTCGGCACACGCTTGCGCGACGGGACACGCGGGGGCACTGCCGGGCGCGATCGGCAGCGTGCGCGGCGTACGTTGGTCGTCACGCAGGTCGCGTTTGCGACGCTGCTCGTCACCGGCGCCGCCTTTCTCCTGCAGAATGCGTATCTCCTGGGCCGAGCGGATCCAGGCTTCGATGCGAGCCACACGCTGACCGCGTGGATTTCGTTGCCGACGGTGACCTATCCGCACGATAGCGACGCCGCCCGCTTCGCGTCGCGGCTCGTCACGCGTGTGCGGCAATTGCCCGGCGTCACAGCCGCCGGTGCGAGCTCCAAGCTTCCGATGTTCGGACTCGGCGCGGCCTACGCGCCGGTGTGGAGCGATGCGGACCCGGGCACGTCGGCGTCGCTGCCGCCGTCGGATCTCACCCTCACGGCGAGCGATGGATTTTTCGCCGCACTCGGCGTCCCGTTGCTTGCCGGCCGCGACTTCCAACCGATCGGACGACAATCGCCGTACGAGGCGATCATCGACCGCTCGCTCGCGCGCTTGTACTGGGGCGACTCGACCGGCGCGCGCGCGATCGGCCGGCGCATCCGCCTAACGCAAGATCCGAAGAGCGATTGGTGGTACACCGTCGTCGGCGTCGTCGGCTCGGTCGCCGACACATCGCTCGCCGGTCCGCGCGTGGGCGTCGTCTACCTGCCCGACGTGGCGCCGGCGGACACCAACCGCTCCGTCGTGATGCGCGTGATGGCGCTCGCGGTGCGTTCGTCCGGCGACCCGCGCGCCCTGCGCACGCTCGTCGAGCGCGCCATCGCCGACGTCGATCCATCGGTGCCGCCGTTCCGTGTGAAGCCGATGGCCGACGTGCTGCGCGAGTCGACGGCGCGACTCTGGTTCATGGTCACGATTCTCACGACCACCGGGACCATAGCCCTGCTCCTCGCCGCGATCGGGTTGTACGGTGTGCTCTCGTATCTCGTGAATGCGCGCGCGAAGGAGATGAGCATTCGCATGGCGATGGGCGCGCTGCCATCCACCGTGGCCGCGTTCGTGACGCGCCAGGGCGTGGTGATGGCGGGGACGGGTGTGGTGATCGGCGCGACGGCGTTTCTGATTCTCTCGCGCTACATCGAGTCGATCGAATCCGGACTCTCTCGGCCCGCGATCGCGACCATCGTCGCGGCACCGGTGGCGCTCTTGTGCATCACCGTGCTCGCGAGCTGGGTGCCCGCGCGCCGAGCTGCGCGCGCGGACCCGGCCCGCGCCCTGGCTGCCGACTAAGGGCAATAGTACGACCATCGTTGCGGTTGCGTCGGGCTCCCGCTATCGGCGGGCGGCTCACCCGGCGTGATCGCGCTCGTGAGGTCTATGTCGGCGAAGTACCCAGAGCTAAAGTACTCAAGCGTTGCGGTCGGATTGCCCGTCGGCCGCTTTCCGGGCTGTCCCACCGTCACGTCGTAGTATCCTCTCCACCCGAGGAACACGACGGCGCTGTCACCCGGTGCGACGGTGATCGCGTCGCATACGCCCGACAGGTAAGAGCCGAGCCCCGGAACGCTGAAGTCGAACGTGGCGAGATCCGCGCTCGTGGTGCCCGAATTCAATACGGTGAGCAGAGGAGCGTAATAGTGAACCGTGTCGCCGGCCTGCTCGAACTCGATTACGCTGAACGACCTGACGACGAGCGGCGCCGCCCCGAGACCGGCCGGCCAGCTGGTGGGCGCGCCAGTCGTGAATGACACCGAGAATGGCACCGCGGCTACTGCCCCGTTGCGACTCGTGAGCGCCGCCGATATGAAAAATTGGAACGACGAGTTTCCGGGCAACGGAACTGACGGAACGAGCCGGGCGCACAACCCATTACCGCAATCCGATACGGCGGCGGCAAGCGGCGACCCACCGACTGGCTGAAGTCCCACTCCGGCCGCGAGGGTCGCATCGTCGACTGGCTCGCTGAGAATCGCGACGAGCGAATCCTGCACATTTACGTCGCCGTCGGCTTCGGCCGGCATTGTGCGTATGACTTTCGGCTGCGATCTCTGTGGGACGACGGCGTACGCAACGTTGCTGTCCTTCGCGGAGTAGCGCCTCGTGATCCAGAGCGTGTCACCCACATTCGCCGCGATGGTCCTCGGATCGAACCCACCCGACACGAGCGGGTTTTGGAAGGATGCTCCCGTAGTGCGGTTGGCCACTATTGCCAGGCCGGGCGTCGTGCCACTCTGCCCCAGCCCGACGTAGACGAGTCCACCACTATTCGGCGACGACACCACCGCGCTGGACAGGCCGACCGGCACCGCACCAGGACCGGTCGACTCACTCCCGCAGCCCATCATCAGCGCGACGCACGCGATCGCGCCAGCCAGCGACGGTCCACCTGCAGTCAAGCGTATCATGGAGACACCCGGGCGAAGAAGGTCGCACAGGGTACGCGCCGGGCGTCCACAAAGTGTCTCCCGTTCGTCACTTCGACGGCCGAGCCCGCGCCGACCTGCGCGCGCGGGCGCGGCCGCTGCATCGTTAGCCGGCTAGCCCGCGGCCTCCGTCACTTGGCGGTCGAATCGTTAGGCAGTCGGTACACGACCTTCCCGCTCGCGTCCAGGAACTGGAGCGATGCGTTGTTGGCGCTGTCCACCGCCAGCCGGACGCGCGCCTTGCCGTTCTTGTCCATGAGCAGCACCGCGGCATCGTCGTTCCGCGTGCGCCCAACGAAGACGCGCTGCGTGAAGTGGCCGAACGCGGGATCGTACTTCTGCTGGAACTGCTTGTACGCCGCCCGTTGGGCCGCGGTGTCCTTCATCGCCTGGATGTCGTTGAGCGCGCGCGCCATGTCGCCCGTGAGTGGTGCGTTAGGCTGATCCCACACGAGGAGTCCCGATTCCTTCTTGTCGCCCTGCTGCTCGTAGTTGAGGCCCACCGCTTCCTGCTGCCGGAAGTGGTCGAAGCGAATGGTGCTGTTGGCCTCCGGCACGCCGTTCACCACGCGCGTCTCGTACACGAGACCGCCGTTCTCATCGCCGTCATCGTTGTAGAAGAGAAGGCCCGCCCCACGGTGTCCGTTGCGATACTTGAGCTCCACGCCGCCGATCGTGCCGCCCGGGAATTCGTCGGTGTTCGAGATGGCGAGGCGGATGGTGCCGTTCGTCTCGCGGATGTTGATGCGGTGGGCGTTGATCTGGTCGAAGTCCACGATTTTCGGTGAGCGGAAGGCGGCGAAGATGAGGACCGCGAATAGCAGCGACGACAGGATGGCGTAGGCCTTCAGGATGCGGACTTCCTTGCGGAGTTTCTCGTCCATGGTGGGTCTCCGTCGGGGCCGTCGCCGGTCGCTGGGGTGTGCGCGACGGCGGTTTGGCGCGTGGTCCGGTACCGCCGAGGCCGGCGGCATTATGTCCGGACAAATATAGGGACGGAGCGCAATAATAATAGTAGGAACAGCTGTGCCCGCTTCCGCCCTCTCGCTCGAGTAGTGGTTCAGTTTCGTGCGATTCGGGCGCGGCCGTTGAGCGACTCGGGACGCGTGAGACCTGCTGCGTCTCCCGAATCCGCCTCCGACGATGTTGAAAGCCTCACG
>DASVAC010000148.1:0-9435 GCA_036376535.1 Gemmatimonadaceae bacterium
GGACGCCTGCACGAATCACTTTCCGCTGGAACTGCTTGAGCACGACGTCCAGCCGGTCGTTTTCGCCAATCACGACTTCAACCACGATCCGTCCCGCATCGAAGGTTTCGCGAACCAAAAAAAAGGACCCGGTCGACCCAAGGTCCATCCACGTTCGCCAATCGGGAGCGAGCCAACCGCCCCGCCCATCCACGGAAACTAGTGCGCGCGCCAGCGCATGGCAACCGGAGTCGCCCTACATCGAAATGTCCAACGTCGATTGGGATAACAGACAACGGCTTCAAAGGATCCTCCTCGGTGCCGGCACGCGCATGGTGGGCTTCCTCGCTCTGGTTGACACGGATCAGATCTGATAACGACACGGATCACAGCGGATCGCTCGGCGGCGGCGGCGAGGTCGTACTGGCACGTCGTGTCCGGTGTTGTTGGTGACGGCGTGCGACGAGCGAGCAGCCCAAGTCCGCAGAACGGACAACTCGCAGTCTGTCTCTGAAAAGATCGGTTCTGGCCATGGTTGACGCGCTCTGCGCCGAGCAGCCGAGCGATCCCTCGTTTCACTCTCGCCCCTCGGCCACCCCGACGCTATCGTTTGCTCAACCACTTGCGAGGAACCTCGAACGCCATGAAACGCGGGCCGATCGTCGCCGCCGTCCTGATCGTTGGGCTGGCCGCCTTCCTTCTCTGGTCCACCCTCGGCGCCCAACGGGCGCAGTGCCACGCCTGCGTCGAGTTCTCCGGCCAACGCAATTGCGCCACCGCATCAGCGTCGACCGAAGCCGAAGCCACCAAGTCCGCCGTCTCGACGGCGTGTGGTGTCCTGGCCCGCGGCATGGACCAGTCGATCGCGTGTGACAACACGAAGCCGGTCAGCCTCGAATGTAAGACTCGAAGCTGACCGGCTCTCGAGATTCGAACCTACTTGGCGCCGAGCGTGCTCTTGTACGGCCGCTCGTCGTGCCCAACGTAGATCTGCCGCGGACGCGCGATCTTCTGCTCCTTGTCCTGCAGCATCTCCTCCCACTGCGCGAGCCATCCCGCGGTGCGCGCGATCGCAAACAGCACCGTGAAGAAGTCGGTCGGGAACTTCATCGACCTGTAGATGAGCCCGGTGTAGAAGTCCACGTTCGGATACAGCTTGCGCGACGTGAAGTAGTCGTCAGACAACGCAATGCGCTCGAGCTCGAGCGCGATCTCGAGATCCTTGTCCATGCCGACTTCCTTGAACACGTCGTCGGCCAAGCGCTTCACGATGCGCGCGCGCGGGTCGTAGCTCTTGTACACGCGGTGGCCGAAGCCCATGAGCTTCTGTCCCGTGCCGGCTTTCACCTCTTCGATGAACGCCTTCACGTTCTTCGGGTGGCCGATCTGCTCGATCATGCGCAGCACGGCCTCGTTCGCACCGCCGTGCAGCGGGCCATAGAGCGCCGCGATTCCAGCCGCCACCGCCGAGAACGGATCCGCGTGCGACGATCCCACCGTGCGCACCGCGGTCGTCGAGCAATTCTGCTCGTGATCGGCGTGCAAGATGAACAACACTTCGGTCGCACGCGTGAACACCGGTCTCGATTCGTAGCGCGGCTCGGTCATGCGCGCCACCATCGAGAGGAAGTTCTCGACGTACGACAGGTCGTTGTCCGGATAGACGAACGGCAGACCCTTACCGTGGCGATAGATGAACGCCGCGAGCGTGGGCACCTTCGCGATGAGGCGAATGACGGCGAGGTTCCGCTCCTCGGGGTCGAAGATGTTCTTCGCGTTCGGGTAGAACGACGAGAGCGCGGCCACGGTACTGCACAACATCGACATCGGGTGCGCGTCGTACCGGAATCCCTGCAGAAAGTTTTTGATGTTCTCGTGCACGTACGTGTGGTACGTGATGTCGTGCACCCACTGCTCGTACTGCTTGGGCGTGGGGAGCTCACCGTGACGCAGCAGCCAAGCCGTCTCGAGGAACGTCGCACTCTCGGCGAGCTGCTCGATGGGATATCCGCGATAGCGAAGGATTCCCTTGTCGCCGTCGATGAACGTGATCGCGCTGCGGCACGCCGCGGTATTCAAGAAGGCCGGGTCGTAGCTGAGCGTCCCGAACTCGTCGGGCATCTCCTTGATTTGACGCAGGTCCATGGCGCGTACGGCGCCATCGGTGATCGGAAGGTCGTACGTTTTGCCCGTGCGACCGTCTGTGACGGACAGGGCGTCGGTTTGCGTGGCTGTGGTTCCCTTGCTCATGCCTCGTTCCCCCAGGATGGCATGCCGCTCCGTGCGGCCAAATCCCCGAATGTCTTTGGTGTGCGGCGAGAAACCGGCCGTATCGCCGGTGCCAGAAAACTATCGGAGTTGCACAGCAATGGGATGGGGTTCGCGATCGTTGCGCGCGATCGTTTCATGATGGAGATTCCCGCGAACCCACTTCGACACGCGAGCCGATTCGAGTGGCCCGTCTTTCTCGCTCAGGTCACGACCAGATCGCGCCCGATGTCCGAGAGCGTGGCGCAGCCGCAGAGCGCCATGGCGGTGTCGAGCTCGTCGCGCAGCGCCGTGAGCACGCGGGCCACGCCCGCTTCGCCGTCCAGTGCCAGGCCCCACAACACGGGTCGTCCGACGAGCACCGCGCGCGCACCGAGTGCGAGCGCCTTGAGCACGTCGGTGCCCCGCCTAACGCCCCCATCCACGAGCACCGGCACGTTCGGCCCCGCGCCCTCGGCGACCTCGGCCAGAGCGCGAATCGTCGGGATCGCCGTGTCGAGCTGGCGTCCGCCATGGTTGGACACGATGAGGGCATCGACGCCGTGGTCCGCGGCGCGCTTTGCGTCGTCTCCGCGCATCACGCCTTTGAGCACGAGCGGCATCGGACACGCGCGACGCAGCCACGCGAGATCCTTCCAGGTGACGCTCGCGTCGTGACGCGCCGCGAAATACATGGCGAGCGCCGAGTCGCGCTCGGACGATCCCGTCGTGGAGCCCTCCCCTTTCCCGGCCATCATGTTCGCGAACGCGACGCCGGGCGGCGGCTGGAAGGTGTTTCGCACGTCGCGCTCGCGACGGCCGAGCACCGGCGTGTCTACCGTAAGAACGAGCGCGCCGTATCCGCACGCGGCGACGCGCGCCAACATACCTTCGGTGAGTGCTCGATCCTGATGGACGTAAATCTGGAACCACGGCGCGAGCGCGCACACGGGGCGAATGTCTTCGACCGTCACGCTCGACAGCGTGCTAACGGTGAGTACCGTCTTCAGCGATGCGGCGGCACGCGCGGTTGCCATCTCGCCATCGGTGTGCGCCATGCGCTGCAGCGCCATCGGTGCGACGAGCACCGGGAACGCGAGCGTCTGGCCGAGCAGTGTCGTCGAGAGATCGCGGCGGCTCACGTCGACCAGCACGCGCGGGCGCAGCGCAATCGCATCGTACGCGCGGCGGTTCGCGCCCAACGTGATCTCGTCGTGCGCACCGCCCGCGAAGTAGTCGAATACCGCCGTAGGGAGGCGCGGCTTGGCGAGCGCTTCGAGCTCGAGCAGGTTCACGAAGGTCGTCACGAGGTCTCCCGAATGTGTTCGAACACGGCGAATCCCGCATGGAGAGTGTCGGCGTGAGCACCATCGTTGTCAACGGGACGCGCGTGCGGGAATTCCTGCCCATGCGCGAATGCATCGATGCAATGGAGCGCGCGCTCCGCGCACTCACCCGCGGGCGTGCGGTGATTCCGCTGCGTCCCGTGGTCCGCATTCCGGGCGAGAACAGCGGCGCGCTGGCCGCAATGCCCGCGTACCTCGAGGACCCGAAATCGCTCGGCGTGAAGGCGATCAGCGTGTTCCCCGGCAACGAGGGGACGGCGCACGACTCGCATCAAGGCGCGGTGCTGTTCTTCGACCCCGATCGCGGCGCGCTGGTCGCGATCATGGATGCCGGCGCGATCACGGCGGTGCGCACCGCCGCGGTATCGGCCGTGGCGACGCGTCTGCTCGCGCGCCCGGACGCGAGTGATCTCGCGATGCTCGGTGCCGGTGTGCAGGCGCACAGCCATCTCGAGGCCATGCGCGCGGTGCGGCCGGTGCGACGCGTGCGCGTATGGAGTCGCACGCCTGCGCGGGCCGCGGACTTCGCGCGCCAATACAATGGGTCGGACCTCGTCGTGACTGCGGTTGCGACGCCGCGCGAGGCGGTCGAGCGGTCCGACCTCGTGTGCACGGTTACCTCGGCGCGCGAGCCGGTGCTCATGGGCGATTGGCTCGCGCCGGGCGCGCACTTGAACGTGGTGGGTGCGAGCATCGCCGCCGCGCGCGAGGTCGACACGTCGGCCGTCCTTCGCTCGGCGTGCTTCGTGGATCGGCGCGAGTCCGCGCTCCGCGAGGCGGGCGACCTCGTGATCCCGATTCGCGAGGGCGCGGTGGACGAGTCGCACATCCGCGCGGAGTTAGGCGAAATCCTCGAGGGGGTGGCCGTGGGCCGCCGCGCGCCGGAGGAGATCACGCTCTTCAAGTCGGTGGGCCTCGCGGTGGAAGATCTGGGCGCGGCCGACATCGTCTATCGCCGCGCGCGAGACGACTCGAGCGTACCGCGCATTGATCTCCGCTAGCCTAGTCTAGTGAACGAGCGCAACTCCACGCGCGAGCTCCTCTGCAAGGGGTTCAGTAGTCGAGTCTCCTCGACCAAGGGTTCAAAGGATAACAAAAAGGATGCAAAGGATGGGGATGATCGCCGCTGGTGCGCGACGAGAGTGTGTGCGTCACGTTCATTGCACCGTCCATTCCGCGCGGCCGATGATCTTTAGATGTGCGTCAGAACGATCATCCCCATCCCTTGCATCCTTTTCGTTATCCCTTGAACCCTTTACAGAGGAGCTCGCGTCGGGTTCCACTCGTTCACTAGACTAGCGGACATCGAGGCGCGGGACGCTCGCATCGCGGAAACGCGCTAGCCGGAACGGCGCGAGGTCCACGGCCGGCTGAGTGCCTAACGCGAGGTCGGCCAGCGCCTCGCCGATGGCCGGCGCGAACTTGAACCCGTGACCCGAGCACGCGCTGGCGATGATCACCTCGGGCACGCCGGGATGCGCGTCGAGCACGAAGTGCCCGTCGGGCGTGTTGGTGTAGAGACACGTCGCGCTCTCGCTCACGATGCCCGCGGCGTCGTTCATGTACCGGTCGACGAGCGTGAGAACGCCGGACTGCTCCCCGCGCGTGGCTGGTGCCAGGGGCGCATCGGGGTCGACGGTGGCGCCTTGATGGTGCAGCGCCGCCTTCAGTCCGTCGCCCACATCGGGGATCACGTAGAACATGCACCCCGGCGCGTATTCCCAGATGGTGACTGGCAAGTGGCGCGCGCTCACGCGCTCGGGATGTTTTCGCGGCGTGATCCAATGGATCACCTGCCGCTCGACCACAAGCGGCACGCCGAGGCTCGGGGCAAGTTGGGCGAGCCAGGCACCGGCGGCGACGATGACGCGCCGCGCGCGATGCACGCCGCGATCGGTCGTGACGCTCACGAAGTCCGACGACGCATCCCACCGCAGCACGCGCTCCTCGGTGAGCAGCTGTGCCCCGCGCTGCCGCGCCGCGGCGCGCAACGCCTCGACGCATCGCTCCGGGAACAGAATGCCCGCGCGGCGTTCGAGCACGCCCACTGTGTTAGGCGGCGGCGCGAGCGCCGGCACGCGGCGCCGCAGCTCGCCCGCATCGAGCACCTCGTGCTCCACCGCGTGCTCGCGCGCGCTCCGCAGCGCGCCCGACACGAGCACGCTATCCTCGGTGCCTAACGTGAGACCGCCGGTCCGGCGAAACAGCGCGCGGCCGGTCTCGCGCTCGAGCTCCGCCCAGAGATGGTACGCCCGGCGCACCAGCGGCACGTACGCCGGGTGCTCGAAGTACGCCTCGCGGATGATGCGCGTGCGTCCGTGCGACGATCCGCGCGCGTGCGGCGGCGCCCACCGATCGATGGCCGTCACCCGCACGCCGCGTCGCGCGAGCGCGTAGGCCGCCGCGCTGCCGTGAGCGCCGGCGCCGATCACCACCACGTCGCTCTCGATCGCGCTCACGTGTGCCGGAGCCGCCGCGACTCGGGATAGGGAAACACGTCCGGCATGTCGCCGTGACGCTGCCGCTCTTGCATGGACTGCCAGAAGTCCACGGTGAACAAGTCGCGATGCCGTTGCAAGAAGCGCTTGCGCAGCTTGCCCGGCGGCACCATGAACGCCTCGAATTCCTCCGGGAAGACGTCGTTCTCGCCGACGTAGTACCACGGCTCGGCCGCCATCTCCTGCTCCGGCGTTTGCGGTTGCGGCAACCGGCGGAACACGCAGTCGGTGAGCAGCGACAATTCGTCGTAGTCGTAGAAGATCACGCGTCCGTGGCGGCTCACGCCGAAATTTTTCATGAGCATGTCGCCGGTGAAGATATTCGCGGCGGCGAGGTCCTTGATGGCGGTACCATAGTCGAGCACCGCCAGCGCCGCGTCGTAGGGCGACGCGTCGCGCAGGTACACGTTGAGCGGCGTCACGCGCCGCTCCGTGTACAAATGCCTAACGATTACGTGGTCGCCCCGCAGCTGAACCGTCGACGCCGCGGCGTCCAACAGGTGCTCGAGCAACGGCTCGCTGAAGCACGCGCGCGGCAGGTCCAGGTGCTCGAATTCCTGCGCGTCGGCCAGACGCCCCACGCGATCGCGGACGAACACGAACTGATATTTGTCCATCACCCTGCGCCGCGTGGTCCGCTTGGGATGCCCGAACCGGTCCTTGATGATCTTGAACACCACGTTGAGCGACGGCAGCGTGAACACGCTCATCACGAGTCCCTGCTCGCCGGGCGCGAACTCGAAGCGCGCACCAGGCGCGCCGAGATGCGCGACGAGCGTTCGATACAGCTCGGTCTTGCCGTGTTTGTTGTACCCGATCGCGTTGTACAACTCGTCGATGCGCTTGAGCGGCATGATGCCGTGGAGAAAATCGACCACCGCGTGCGGCCGCGCGATCTCGACCAGGAAGTACGACCAGCTGAACCCGAACACGATGCTCGCTTCATCCTCGCTCAGGAGCACGGCATCTACATAGATGCCGTCTTCGCCGCTGAGCAGCGGGAGGAGCATGGGCAGCGGCTCCTGATCGTCGGCGCGCAGCAACCGCCCCACGAGATACGCGCCCTTGTTGCGAAAGAACGGCGCCTCGAGCACCTCGAGCGCGTCGAAGCCTAACGATCCGCGCACCGTGAGGAGCTCGGCGTCGATGCGCTCGGCGACGCGCTCGGCGTCGGCATTCAAGTCGCGCCAGCTGGCCTCCCACGAGAGGTCGTGCAGCAGGCGGCGCACCACGTCGGCCGTGTCGCCGCGCCACGCATAGCGGCGCGTGACCGGCGGACCATCGTCGATGTCGCCCGGCTCGTTGTCGGGGAACACGTACTCGACGAGCGGGTTCACGCCGACCGTGGAGAAGATGCGCCGAGTGACGGAGTTGAAGAAGCTCTCGGCAATCTCGCAGTCGGCGCGCTCGGCGATGAGCGCGCCGTGCATCCACTTGATCTCTTCCCACGTCGTGACATCGGTCACGCAGTCGCCCAACATGTCGCGCGTTTGCGCGAGCACCTCATCCACGCGGCGCTTGTACAACACGATGCGCTCCGATGCATCGCGCTGCGCCTCGCGCCATTCGCGGCGCACGAACCGCTCCGATGCACGGCGGGTGATCGCGCGGAACCGGCTCTGGTAGGCATCGTACGCCTCGTGAATCGCCGTCGCGACGGCCTCGACGTTCCCGTTGCCGTTCATGTCACCCGACGTAACTTTGCAGAAGTTCCAACGTACACCGACGACTGCCCAGGGAGCATATGTCGACCTCCACCGTGTCCGAATACAAGAATCTCGCGCCGCCCCTCCCCGCGGCGGGCGAGCCGATCACGATGCGTGACGGCAAACTCTCCGTGCCCACCGAGCCCATCATTCCCTTCATCGAGGGCGACGGGACCGGTCCCGATATCTGGCGCGCCGCGCAGATGGTGCTCGACGGCGCGGTCACTAAAGCATACGGCACGAAGCGCCGCATTGCGTGGTACGAAGTGCTGGCCGGCGAGAAATCGAAGAACCTGCTCAACACGTGGCTACCCGAAGAGACGGTCGCCGCGATCTCGAAGTATCTGGTCGCCATCAAGGGGCCGCTCACGACACCGGTTGGCGGCGGTTTCCGCTCGCTCAACGTCGCGCTCCGCCAACAACTCGACCTCTACGCCTGCGTGCGGCCCGTGCGCTGGTTCGAGGGCGTGCCGTCGCCCGTGAAGGCGCCACAGGACGTGAACATGGTGATCTTCCGCGAGAACACGGAAGACATCTACGCGGGCATCGAGTACAAGGCGCGCACACCGGAAGCGGAAAAGCTCATTCGCTTCCTCCGCGAGGAGCTCGGCGCGCGAACGATTCGGTTCCCGGACTCGAGCGGTATCGGCATCAAACCGATCTCGGAAGAGGGCACCAAGCGACTGGTCCGCGCGGCGATCGATTACGCCATCTTGCAGAAGGCCGCGAGCGTGACGCTGGTCCACAAGGGCAACATCATGAAGTACACCGAGGGCGCGTTCCGCGACTGGGGCTACGAGACGGCGCGCCAGGAGTACGGCGCCACCGAGTTGGACGGCGGCCCGTGGCTCAAGCTGCCTAACGGACCGGTGATCAAGGACGTGATTGCCGACGCGTTCCTGCAGCAGATCCTGCTGCGCCCCAAGGAATACAGCGTGATTGCGACGCCCAACTTGAACGGCGACTACATCTCCGATGCGTTGGCCGCGCAGGTGGGCGGCATCGGCATCGCACCCGGCGCGAACATCAACTATCTCACCGGGCACGCCGTGTTCGAGGCGACGCACGGCACCGCGCCCAAGTACGCGGGTCAGGACAAGGTGAACCCCGGGTCGGTGATCCTGAGCGGCGAGATGATGCTCCGCTACATGGGTTGGCCGGAGGCCGCGGATCTCATCGTGCGCTCGCTCGAGAAGACCATCGCGCAGAAGCGCGTGACGTACGACTTCGAGCGCTTGATGCCCGGCTCGACGCTGCTCAAGACGAGCGAGTTCGGGAAGGCGATGGTCGAGAATATGTAGTCCGGGAGCGCTCCGATGTGCGAAAACGGCGGCCTAACGGCCGCCGTTTTCAGTTGTGTAGCCTTTCCTTCAGCGCGCGCTTGCGCGCGCTTCCCAGCTCCTAGTGCGACAGGTTCGGGTTGTTCGCCCGCTCGATGTCCGGCAGCTTGAGACACAGCTGCGAGCCATCGGGACCGTACTGGCCGCCGTTGCGGTACGGCGAACCCGGAGCGGGCAAGAGCGACAGGTTGTTGCGAATCACGTCGTACAGACGTTGGCCCTCGAGGAACAACTCACGGCTCCGCTCCTCGATCACCTGGTTGAGCACCGACGTCTGGTCGGTCAGGCCGCTGTATGGCGGTATGCCGGCACGCGCGTG
>DASVAC010000149.1:0-26666 GCA_036376535.1 Gemmatimonadaceae bacterium
AACGTCCTCGTCGACTACCGGCGCTACTTCTTCATGCGTCCGTTCACGCTCGCGTTCCGCGCGATTCACCTGGGGCGGTACGGAACGGACGCGGACAACCCGGAGCTCTTCCCGCTGTACGTTGGCGACCCGGCATTGGTCCGCGGCTACGACGTGAACTCGATCAACGCAAATGAATGCGTAGCGTCGGGCACGAGCACGAGCAGCTGCCCGGTGTTCGACCGCCTCATCGGCAGCAAGATGGCGGTGGCGAACGTCGAGTTCCGCATTCCTGTGTTAGGCACTGACCAGTTCGGCCTGATCAACTTCCCGTATCTGGCCACGGAGTTGTCGCCGTTCGTCGACGCCGGTGTCGCGTGGACGTCCGCGAGCAAGCCGAACATCGAGTTCTCGACCACGTCGAACGGGCGCGTGCCGGTGGTCAGCGCCGGCGTGAGCATGCGCGTGAACGTGCTGAGCTATCTGGTGGCGGAAGTGTGGTACGCGCACCCGTTCCAGCGGCCCAACGCGAAGAATCAGTGGGGATTCCAACTAACGCCAGGGTGGTAATGGGATAAGGGAAGCGCGCGCTGGCGCGCGCTGCGGGAAGCGCTGGCGCTGGGAGAAGCGGCGGCTGGCGCCGCCTGCGGGAAGAGGGCAAATGAAAGGCCTAACGTAGTGTGCGTTAGGCTTTTCTCTATCGCGGCTGGCGCCCCCTTGCCTCAGGCGGCGCCAGCCGCCGCTTCCCACAGGCCGTCAGGCCGCTTCCCTCAGAGCGCGCGAGCGCGCGCTTCCCTAGGGTTCAAACTTGGGCGTCCCGTTCTCCGCCCCGTTCGACGTCACGCGCGCCTGGCTCGAGCCGTCGGCATTCATCACCCACACGTCGGAGTGGCCGCTGCGGCTGCTCTCGAACACGATCTTCTTGCCGTCGGACGACCATGCGGGCGTGCCGTCGAAGCCCGGGCTCGTCGTGAGGCGCGTTTGATTCGTGCCGTCGTCCTTCATCACGTAGACCTCGACCTCCGACGAATCCGCCGACGTCTTGTCGCGGTCCGATTGGAACACGATGAATCCCGTCGAGGACCACGACGGCGACGCGTCGTTGGACTGGTCGTTCGTCAACTGGTGCGCGTTGCTGCCGTCCGTGTTCACCACCCAGATCTGCGTCGTGCCGCTCGCATTCGACTGATAGGCGATCTTCGAGCCGTCGGGCGACCACGTCGGTGCGTTCGCGAGCGCGTCGTCGTGCGTGAGCTGGACCTCGTTGGTCCCGTCGGCGTTCATCACCCAGATCTCCGCGTGCCCAACGACGGTGTCGGTGCGCGTCGAGGCGAATGCAATCTTGCTGCCGTCCGGCGACCACGCGGGCAATCCGTTCTCACCGGGGTCGGTCGTGATGCGCTGCAATCCCGTGTTATCGGGCTTCACGACCCAGATGTCGAAGCCGTGTCCCGTGTGCTGGCGGCTCGAGGAGAACGCGATCAGCTGCCGGTTAGGCGACCACGACGGCAGCCCGTCGAAGCTCGGCGACGACGCCAGGTTGCGCGAGCCGGTGCCGTTGTCGGCAATCGTGAAGATGTCGCCGCTGTCGGCGGGGAAGGACGCGAACACGATCTGTCGCAGCACGCACGTCACCTGAAACGACACCGGGGACGCCGAACCCGCCGTCACCGTGACGGTTTGCGTGTCGCTCGGTGACACGGTGCAGTTGGACCCGACCGAGGTGAGCGCGACCTGGTGGGAGCCGGCTCCTACACCCGTGATCGTCGCCGAGTCCGCAATCCCGATCGCGTGACCGTTGCCGTTGTCGATGACGACGTTGTAGCCGCTCGAATCGACGTCCGCGCCGGTTGTCGCCGATGTCACCTGGATCGAGCCGCTGTTGACGCCGGTACCGTTGTCGCCGCCGCACGCGGCGAGCGAAGCGGCTGAAGCGAGCGCGGCCAGAGTGAACAGGAGCCGGCCGACAGACGGCGACGTGACTTGGTGCATGACGTCCTCCGAACGATTGACTGAGTGGTGTCGGGCGCGATGACTCACGAGCGCCCGCCTAGAGCGGATAAGAGCGTGGACACAGCCTGACAAAGCACGGACGCTCGACTAGCGAGACGGCATGGGCTTGCCGGGCAAGGGCGATGCCACTCGACGGTTACGGCAGCGTCCGCTACGAAAATACATGGAAGGAAGCAGGCACAGATCGTTCCATTGCGCGGACTGCATCGAACTGGTGCTGGCGTGCGGCGCTTTGGCGAGGCAGACTGGTCCAACAGGCCCGCGCGGCTGGAATCGGGCTTGCACCAGGAGCCGACGCTCACTTCGACCCGGACTGTCCGGCACCGACATGCCTCGCTTCGCGTTGTGTCTCGCCTTGGGCGCTGCCCTGATCTCCTGCGCCTCGCCCGCCGCGCCGGTCGCACCCGCGGCGCTCGCGAACGCGACGCCGCTCGCGCCGCCCGCGTGGTTTGCCTCCGTGTACGCGGGCATGGAGCAATGTTCCGGACTCAAGGGCGACTTTGCGCGCATCCGCTGGTATCACGTTGCGGGTTCGCAAGTGCGAGCACCAGAGTCCGGCGGCTTCGCGGCAGCCGTCACCTATCCGAGCCTGCACACGATCGTCATCGCCGACTTCTACGCGAAGGACACGTTTGTGGTGCGGCACGAGGTCATGCACGACCTGGCCGACGTCACCTCGCATCCCCAGGAATGGTTCGACGGGCGCTGCGGCGATCTGATGCCGTGATGTTCTAGGGAAGCGGCGGCTGGCGCCGCCTTCGGGAAGCGCTTCGCTTGGGGAATCGGCGGCTGTCGCCGCCCTAGGGAAACGGGGCACTGGTCAAGGGGATCTTGAGAGACGCCCAATTCCCCAAGGTCGCGCGAGCGACCGATTCCCCAAGCGTAGCGCTTCCCCAAGGCGGCGACAGCCGCCGCTTCCCCACCAGGTTTACTTTCCGTCATGCTAGAAACCGAAGTCGCCCGGCAGCGCCTCGGCGCGCTCAGGCGGGCGCTCCTGGATTTGCACAAGACGCTCGTGTACTCGGAGCGCCGGACTTTCGAGCGCGTCGTGGGACACGTGTCGTCGAGCGGCGAGCTGCTGCAACTCGTGATTCACGATCCCTGGTTCGTCTGGCTCCGGCCGATCTCGGCGCTGGTCGTGGAGATCGACGAGCGGCTCGATGCGGAAGAGCCGCCGACGATGGCCGACGTGCACGGTCTCATGAATACGGCGCGGACGTTGCTCACGCCCGTCGAAGAAGGAGTAGGTTTCGGGACGCACTACTACGAGGCGCTCCAGCGCGACCCGGACGTCGTGCTGGCGCACGCCGAAGTTTCCAAAGTGCTTGCGACGGACACCGACAAATGACCGATCAGAACTCTTCCAAGGGGTACGCGATGACGCCAACGACACCGCCTCCATCGTCCGAGGGAAAGGTCCACACCGAGGAGCACAAGGTGAGCGGCGAGCGCTTGTTGTCGCGCGTGAAGGAGCTCGTTCACCAGGGCAACATCCGGCGCATCACCATCAAGAACGACGAAGGCCACACGCTGATGGAAGTGCCGCTCACGGTCGGCGTGGTGGGCGCGGTGCTGCTGCCGATCTGGGTGGCGATCGGCGCACTCGCGGCGCTCGCCGCCAACTACACGCTGGTGGTGGAGAAGGTCGAGAAGACCTGACGTTAGGCAGCTAGTGGTCGTGTTCCGAATTGCGGGGACGAAACATCTCGCGGCGGGCATAAAGAGCGTCTCTGGTCCATCGAAGCCATTGAGCGCACCACAGAGACTTAGTCCTGGCCCCGGATTCGGTCCGTCCTTCGTTGTTCGTTTCGTGCTGTCCTACCCGTGGTCCGTCCTTCGTTGTTCGTCATCCGGCGACGGCCGTGGCCCGCCTCTTTTTCGCTCGGATCAGCGCGGATCACGAACAACGCACAACGGACGACGGGTTGGAAAGCACGAAACCAACGACGCATGACGGACCACGGGGAACTGCCCGCCAAATCGACTGAACTCAGTTCGTTCGGTGCATACCGCGGCTTTCTACGTCACCGAACTTCCGAACACCGACACTACCGGTCGCGCGAGCGTTCGCGCGCCGCGGCGCGGAGCGGCTCGGGCGTGGTCCACCATTCGACAGCCGCGAGCACGGCGTCCACGAGCAGTGCGAGCACCGCCGCCGGAATGGCGCCCGACAGAATGAGCCGCGTGTCGTTGAGGGCGAGCCCGGTGGCGATGGGCTCGCCTAACCCGCCGGCGCCGATGAACGCCGCCAGCGTGGCCGTGCCGACGTCGATCACCGCGGCCGTGCGGATGCCGGCCATGATGCCGGGCGCGGCGAGCGGCGTGCGCACCCAGCGCAGCACCTGCGCGGGCGTCATGCCTAACGCACGACCGGCCGCGACGGCCGACGGGTCCGCGTCGCGGACCGCGGTGAACGTCCCGCGCACGATCGGATACAGCGAATAGAGCCAGAGCGCGACGAGCGCCGGCGACACGCCCACGCCCAGCAACGGGATCATGATCGCGAGCAGCGCGATGCTCGGGATGGTCTGCAGCACGCCCACGGAGCGGATTACCGGCTCGGCGGCAGAGCGCCGGCGCTCGAGCCACAAGGCGAGCGGTACACCGGCGAGAATGCCGGCCACGAGCGGCACGGCAACGAGCAGCAGATGGCGCAGGGTGTCGTTCCACAGCGTGGCTCGGCGCTGCCACAGATAGGAGAGAAACCCGGGGCGGCCCGTTTCCGGCGCCGCGGCAGCCACCGCCGCCCCTTTCGTTAGGCCAAGCGATGCGAGGGCGGACGCGGCCACGGCCGCCACCGACTCGCCGCCGATCTCCACACGCTGATTGAGCGCCCGCATCACCGGCGCGCTGAGGCGGCCGCTCAACTCCGTTAGGACGGTAACGGCCGCGGGATTGTCGCGCTGCAGCCGGGCGCCGACGAGCGCGGCCGCCTGGTACGGCGGGAAGAAATGCTGGTCATCGTCCAACACCACCAGGCCGTAGCGGGCGATCGAGCCATCGGTGGAGTAGCCATCGACGATGTCCACCTTGCCGGCGGCGAGCGCGCGGTACTTGAGCGCCTGGTTGAGCGGTCGCACCGCGGCAAAGTGGAGTCCGTAGGCGCGCGCGAGACCCGGCAGCCCGTCGGGGCGGCCGATGAAATCGGGCGTGAATCCGGCGGTGAGCTTCGGCGCGACGGCCGTCAGGTCGCTGAGCGTGCGCAGCCGGTACCGGCCCGCGGTGCCCGCGCGCACGGCAATGGCGTACGTGTTCTCGAAGCCTAACGGAGGCAGCCAGCGGATGCCCCACCGCTGCTCGAACGCGCGCTGCACCGTGTCGAACACCGCGGCGGCATCGTGCATCGGCTGCGCGTGGAGCACCGCCAGGAGGCCGGTCCCGGTGTACTCGGGATAGACGTCGATCGCGCCCGACTGCAGCGCCGCGAACGCCACTTCCGTGGCGCCGAGTCCGGGCCGCCGGTCGACGGCAATGCCGCGCGACTCGAGCAGTTGGGCGAACATTTCGGCCAGGAGATACGATTCGCCGAACGGTTTGGAGGCGACGACCACGGGCCGGCCCGATGCCTGGGCGAGCGCGGGCCGCGCCGCCATCCCGTTAGGCAAGAGCAGCGCAGCCGAAGCGAGCGCGGCCACCAGCCGCCGCGTCACGCCGCCTCGACGCCCGCGCGCGCCAGCAGCGCCGACACGTAGGGCGTGGCCGGCGCGCCGCGAATCTCCTCCGGCGGCGCCTGCTGCTCCACGCGTCCCGCGCGCATGACCACCGCCTGCGTGGCCAACCGGAACGCCTCGTGCAGATCGTGCGTGACCAGGACGAGCGTGAGCGACGACCGCTCGCGCAGCGTGATCATCATTGCCTGGAGATCCGAGCGCGCGATCGCGTCGAGTGCGCCGAACGGTTCGTCGAGCAGCACGAGCGATTGACCGCCCGCGACCGCGCGCGCGACCGCGGCCCGCTGCTGCTGTCCGCCAGACAACTCGTGCGGCCACCGCTCGCCCATCGCGGGCTCGAGGCCCACCGCGGCGATCGCGCGGTCGGCGCGCGTGGTTGCATCGGCCGCACCGTCCAACCACGGAACCAGCGCGACATTGCGGCGCACGCGCCAGTGCGGCAACAGTCCGCCGTCTTGCGGCACGTAGCCGATGGCGCGGCGAAGCGCCACCGGCTCGCTCTTTAACACGTCGGTGCCGAACACGGTGATCCGGCCGGCATCGAACGTCACCAATCGATTGATGCAACGGAGCAGCGTGGTCTTGCCCGAACCGCTCTCACCGACGAGGGCGACGCACGCGCCCTGAGGGACGTCGACCGAGACGTCGATCAGGGCGCGGACGGCGCCGTACGACTTGGACACCCGCTCGATGCGAACGGCCGGCCCGGTCACTGCCCGCCTAACGCAGCGGCGGCCGAGTCGACGAGAGCGGCTTCATTGGTGAGGGCGGCGGCCACCACAGGAATCTGCTGGCTCGCCTCCGTGAAGTCGCGCTGCTCGATCGCCTCGCGCACCGCGGGTATCGTCTTGACCCCGTACCCGGTATAGAACCCGGGCGCGTACAGCTCGTGCACGTACCACGGACGCCGCGGCAGACCCTGCGCGTTCGTGAGCCGCCGCTCGCTCTGGAGCACGAGGGCGTTCACACGCGCGAGCACGGTGGCGTTAGGCGCGCCGTGCGCGGTCGCCGCGGCCGCCGCCTTCGCGTAGCGATCCGCGCTCCGCGTGAGCGAGTCCACCGCGTTGTCGAGCGGCGAAAAATCGATGTGCGGCGGAACCGCTTCGGTCTTTGGCGCCGTCGTGGGCGCCCACGGATCGGAGGTCGCCGCGAACACGCCCTCGGCGATCTCGCGGTTCTGCTCCACCGTGCTATCGCGCTCGGCGTCGATCAGCTTCTCGAGCTCGCCCACGTAGCCGTGCACGGTGCTCGCGAGGTCGTTGAAATCGAACGGCAGCAGATCGGCGTCGGCCAGGCGCATCACCATCGTGCCGCCGGTCTGCGCGAGCGCGCGACCGTAGACGAACGACGTGTCGCCGAAATGCGTGTACCAGTAGAAGTCATCGTAAATCGAATGGTACACGCCGGCGCTGCTCACTTCGCCGCCGTAGCCGATGTTGAGCGATGCGATGCCCAGATGCTGAAGGAACGGCGTATAGTCGGAGCCCGAGCCGAGTGCGTTGATCGGCACCTCGCCATTCGGGCCGCGCAGCTGCCGCCGCTCGTCGGCCGAGCGTGCGCGGGCGATGTGCGCGAGCTCGGACCGTTTCCACACGGTGAGGTGCGTCTCCGGATCCTGGATCGAGCGGGCCACGTCGTTGACGAACCGCTGCAGTGTATGTGAGCCGCCCACGTTGAGATAGCCGCGGTCGTTGCCGTCGCTGTTGATGTA
Organism: Gemmatimonadaceae bacterium; assembly: GCA_036376535.1. Lineage (GTDB taxonomy): Bacteria > Gemmatimonadota > Gemmatimonadetes > Gemmatimonadales > Gemmatimonadaceae > JADGGM01. Next base: position 7,375 of record DASVAC010000149.1, read on the forward strand.
GGCCACGCCCTTGGCCGCGAGCTCGGCGGCGTGCGTCTCGGCCCATTCGGTGCTGCCTAACAGACCGGGCTCCTCGCCATCCCAGGCCGCATAGACGATGGTGCGCTTCGGGTGCCAGCCCTGCCGCACCAGGTCGCCTAACGCACGGGCCTCGTCGAGCAGCGCCGACTGGCCGGACAGCGGGTCGCCGGCGCCGTTCACCCAGCCGTCGTGGTGGTTGCCGCGGATCACCCACTCGTCGGGATACGTCGATCCCTTGAGCATCGCGATCACGTCGTAGATCGGTTTGGTGGACCAGTCCGATTTGACGCGCAGGTGGACGCGCGCGGTGCCCGGTCCCAGGTGGTACGTCAGCGGCAGCGCGCCGCGCCAGGCGGGCGGCGCCACCGGGCCCGTCATCGCGGCGAGCAGCGGCTGCGCGTCGCCGTACGAGATGGGCAGCACCGGGATCTTGGTGAGCGTCTTCGCTTCGGCTAGCGTTAGGCGCTTGGCGCCGGGCACCGCCCCCACGCCGGGCGTGAGCGGGTCGCCGGAGTAGAGCGGCATGTCGGCCACGCTCCCGCGCTGCACGCCATCGCGCGGACGGAACGGACCCTTCGGGAACACGTCGCCCTGGGCGTAGCCGTCGTCGCGCGGGTCCGAATAGATGAGACACCCGACGGCGCCATGCTCGGCCGCGACCTTCGGTTTGATGCCGCGCCAGGAGCCGCCGTATCGCGCGATCACGATCGCGCCCTTCACCGAGATGCCGTGGCGCGCGAGCTCGTCGTAGTCCGCCGGGACACCATAGTTCACGTACACGAGCGGGCCCGTGACGTCGCCGTCGGCCGAATACGCGTTGTACGACGGCAGCTGCTCGTCGTGCTGTGACGACGTCGGGTCGCCCGCCACCGTGGGTTCCTCGAGCTTGGCCGTGAAATGCGTCGGCGCGACGAGCTCGACCAACCGCTCGCGCGGCGTCGGAAACAGCACGTCGAACTGCTCGATGTGCGCGTCCCATCCGAAGGATTTGAAGCGCGCGAGCAGCCACTCGGCGTTGTCGTGATCGTACGGCGACCCGACGTGGTGCGGGCGCGCCGACAAGCGCCGCATGTTCTGCCGAATCGTGTCGGGCGACGGAATGGCGGCAAACTTCGATTCCCAATCGAGCTCGATGCGAGCCGATTCGGCGGAGAATCCGGGCAGCGTGTTGGGGGAGTGTGGCGTCGTGATCGGCAGGAACGCGATCGCGGCAACGGAGGAGGCGGCAAGAAAACCGATTCGTCGCATTGCGTGGCTCGAGTGAGGGTGAGGACGCAGGGGAATATGCGGTGACGAAACACGCATCCGCTACGACGGAAGGGCGTCACGTGCGTAGCCGTTGACGTCGCCAGTGCTGCGGCACAACATGGGTGCGCACGCATCTCGCGTCGTATCGGTTCTCTCCTTCGGCACAGGCTATTGATTCTGACGTCAGCATCTATCCGCGGGCTCGGCCTGCTCGCGCTCGGCGGCTCGGTCTTCGCGGCGGGCGCGGGCGCTGCGGCCGCGCACCCGCACGCACCTGACATTCGACTCGTTGCCCAACGGAGCGGAACGGCGGCGCTGCTGCAGGACGTGAGCGCCGTCGATTCGTCCGTCGTGTGGGTGGGCGGACACTCGGCGACGTGGGCGGTCACGACCGACGGGGGCGCGCACTGGCGGAGCGCCGTGATGCCCAACGCGGATTCGCTCGAGTTCCGCGACGTGCACGCCGTGGATGCGCGCACCGCGTACCTGCTCTCGAGTGGGTTAGGCGGCCGCTCGCGCATTTACAAGACCACGAACGGCGGCGGCTCGTGGGCGCTCGAGTTCACGGCGCGCGACCCGAAGGCGTTCTACGACTGCTTTGCGTTCTGGGACGCAACGCACGGCGTGGCGATGAGCGACGCCGTGGACGGGCACTTCCTCGTGATCACGACCACGGACGGCGCGCACTGGTCTCCGGTCCCGCCCACCGCGCTGCCCCGGGCGTTGCCTAACGAGGGCGCGTTCGCGGCGAGCGGCACGTGCGCCATGGCGCTGCCGCCGAGCGATGCGTGGATCGGCACGGGCAACGGGCCGGCCGCGCGCGTGCTGCGCACGGGCGATCGCGGCGCCACGTGGGACGTGACGCGCACGCCGCTCCCCGCCGACACGTCGGAGGGCATCACCAGCCTCGCCATCCGCGACGCGCGGCACATCGTTGCGTTAGGCGGTCACGTAGCGCGGATGCACGCGTTTCAGGACGAGGTCGCGATCACCGACGACGGCGGCCGCACCTGGACGATGGGTGGGCGGCTTCCCTTCCCCGGCCCGGTGTTCGGCGCCGCCTATTCGCGGTCATCCGAGCCGTGGTTGGTGGCGGTCGGACCGGGGGGCGCGGCCGCGTCCAACGACGACGGTCGGACCTGGACCCGCATCGACTCCGCGGCGTACTGGAGCGTCGGGTTCGGCTCGGCGCGTATCGGGTGGGCCGTCGGTCCCAACGGGCGCATCACGCGGATCGAGCTTCCGGCGCGGTAATCGCATCGCAGCTTACCGGCCGGTCAGTCGTTTTGCCGGGATGGTGCTGGAACGACCATTTCGCCGAATAGTCTGGCTGCGAGCGCGGCATTAGGTTGGTGGGCATCTCCGGACCCGTCGCGGACGCGCGGCGGGTTCGCGTTCAATCGCCCCCCGCACCGCTGCATACGAGGGACGCTATGGGTTCTGCGACGGTGCCACCGATTTCGGGGCACGACTTACAGATCCTGCTGCTGCAGATCGCCGGCCTCATGTTCCTGTGCCGGCTGCTCGCAGAAGTCATGCGGCGACTCGGGCAACCCGCGGTGATCGGCGAGCTCCTCGCCGGCATCGTGCTGGGTCCGACGATTCTCGGGCATTACGCGCCCGGTCTCTTCACCTCGATTTTCCCGCAGCGGACGTCGCAGTTCCATCTGCTCGAGGTGATCTCGACCCTCGGCATGATCTTCTTGCTCCTGCTCACCGGCATCGAGACCGATGTCCGGGTGATGCGGCGGCTGGGACGGCCGGCGCTCATGGCGTCGGTGTTCGGGATCACGATCCCGTTCGGGATGGGGCTCGCGTTAGGCCTGCTGCTCCCCGACCGGTACCTGGCGCAGTCGGGACAGCGCGTGATCTTCGCCGCGTTCATGGCGACCGCAATGGCGATCTCGGCCATGCCGGTGATCGCGAAGATTCTGATCGACCTGAATCTCATGCGGCGCAACCTCGGCGTGGTGATCCTGTCGGCCGGGGTGGTGGACGACACCGTCGGCTGGCTGGTGCTCTCGGTGATCGCGGGCATCGCAACGGCCGGCTCGTTTTCGGCCGGATCGCTCGCGTTCACGGCGACCGCGCTGGTGATCTTCCTCGCGGTGATGCGGTGGCTCGTGTATCCCGGATTCACGCGCGTCATCGGGTGGGTGAACCGCAGCGTGCCGCTGATCGGCGCGGACCTCACGCTCATCCTCGTGATGACGCTCTTGTGCGCCGCGACCACCGAGGCGATCGGGGTGCACGCGGTGTTCGGCGCATTCGTGTTCGGGCTGCTCGTGCGGCAGATCCCGCGCGTGCGTGCAACGACGCTGCAGACGATCGAGACGTTCGTGCTCGCCTCGCTGTCGCCGATCTTCTTCGCGTTCGTCGGCCTCAAAGTGGACCTGTGGTCGCTCTCGGGGTGGCAGTTGCCGGCGATCGTGTTGGGCATCGCCGTGGCCGGCAAGCTGGTGGGGTGCTATGTGGGCGGGCGCCTCGGCAAGCTGGGGCCGTGGGAATCGCTTGCGTTAGGCGTCGGGATGAACGCCCGCGGCGCGATGGAGCTGATCGTCGCGCTCATCGGATTATCGTTGGGACTGCTGACGCAGGAGATGTATTCGATCGTGGTCATGATCGCGGTGATCACGTCGTTCATGGCGCCGCTGTTCCTGCGCGTCGTGATGAAGCACGTGCCGGTGACCGACGAGGAGCGCCGGCGCCTCGAGCCGGGCGACCGCACGCTGCTGCTGCCCACCGGCGCCGTGCGCATCCTGGTGCCGACGGCCGGCGGGCCTAACGCAATGGCCGCGTTCGCGGTCGCGGCGCCGATCGTGCGCGCGCACGAGGGCACGCTCACCGCGATGTACGTCGACTCGGAGCGGGCGCACCAGCGGTGGCCGCGGCTCCGCGGTTCGCGCACGTCATCGTTGGCCGGTCTCGGACTCGACGCACATCTCGCGAGCGCGGCCGAGCTGCTCCGGGACCAGCAGAAGCGGATGGTGATCCGCCGCGTGCGCTCGGCGGCGCCGACCAACGCCATTCTGGACGAGGCGGCGCGCGACTACGACCTCGTGTTCATTGGCGCCGCCCCGCGCCACCTCGTGAGCCGCTCGGCGGTGGGCGACGTGGTGACCAAACTGCGCGTGCCGGTGGTGATCGTGCGCAGCGCCGAAGACGCCGTGCCCGATACGTTCGAGCGCGTGGTGGTTCCGTTGGACGGCAGCGTGTTCTCGCGCTCGGCCGCCGAGTTCGCGTTCCTGTACGCGGCGTCGGCGGGGGCGCAGGTGACATTGCTGCACGTCATCAACGAAGCGCGCGTGACGACGGGCGCGCTCGCGGTGCCCGAGCTGCGCGCATCGCACGCCGTGGCGGAGTTCGAGGCGGAGACGCTCGAGAATCGCATTCGGGCCGACCTGGCGACGATCGCCGCATCGGCGGGCGTCGACCCGCGCGTGCGCATCCTGGCCAGCGGCGATCCCGCGACGACGATCATCGAACAGTCGCACGCGGGCTACTACGACTTGCTCGTGTTAGGCGCGGAGAACAAGCTGCTCGCGCAGCCGTTGTTCTTCGGGCAGGGAACGGCGTCGATCGTCGAGCGGGCGGGCTGCACGACCGCCGTCGTGGTCCCGCACCTCACGTAAGAGATCGCCTCTGAGTTTTGGGAGAAATGGGGAAGAGGGAAGCGCTCGCTGGCGCTCGCTGGGGGAAGCGCTGCGCTGGGGGAAGCGGCGGCGACGCCGCCTGAGGGAGGGGAACAACATCAATGGTCTGCGCGACGTGAGCGCCACGCCCGGGGGCCCGGGGATTCCGCACTCTCCACCCAGAGACAACGGATGTCCGTCCCCTCCCTCAGGCGGCGTCGCCGCCGCTTCCCCCAGCGCAGCGCTTCCCCCAGCGAGCGCCAGCGAGCGCTTCCCTCTTCCCTAGTGTCTCCCAAAACTCAGACGCACGTCGCTATCCGGACCACTTCCACTGCATGACCTCCGGCATGTCTTCGCCGTTGGCCACGATGTATCTGCGGTGCTCGGCCAACTTCGCGTCCAGCTGCGGGATCCCGTCGGTGCGGCCCGAGCGTCTCAGCGCTTCGATGGCCAGGTCGTAGCGGCTCATCCGGTTGAGCACCAGCATGTCGAACGGCGTGGTCGTGGTGCCCTCTTCCATGTAGCCGCGCACGTGGAACCGCTGCGGATGCGGCCGATGGTGGATCAACTCGTGGATCACGTCGGGATATCCGTGGAACGCCATCACCACATGTGTGTCCGTGCCGAACAGCGACGCGAAGCGCTTCTCGTCGATCCCGTGCACCTCGTCGCTCGGCGCTTGAAGGGCGAACAGATCGATGACGTTCACGACGCGCACGCGCAGCTCGGGGGCGATGCGCCGCAGCCACCATGCAGCAGCCACCGTTTCGCGCGTCGGCACATCACCGGCGGCGGCAAGAACGATGTCGGCATTCGCGGGATCGTGTCCGGCCCATTCCCAGTGCGACGCACCAGCGGCGCACTGTACCTTCGCCTCCGAACTATCGAGCCACTGCGGCATCGGTTTCTTGGATGCCACGATGAGATTGATGTCGCCCGTCGTTTCCATGCAGTGGCGCATGGTGACGAGCAGCGTGTTCGCATCGGGCGGCAAGAAGACACGCGTCGTGGCCGCCTTCTTGGTGAGCAGCAGGTTGATGAACGACGGTCCCTGATGGCTGTAGCCGTTGTGGTCCTGCTCCCAGACGTGGCTCGTGACGAGGAGATTGAGCGACGCGGTAGGCACGCGCCACGGGACCTCGCGCGCCATCTTCTGCCACTTCGCGAACTGCTGCACCATCGAGTCGACGATCGTCAGGAACGCCTCATAGCACGCGAAGACGCCGTGGCGGCCGGATAGCACGTATCCCTCGAGCCATCCCTCGCAGCAATGCTCGCTCAGGATCTCCATCACGCGGCCGGTCATGGAGAGGTATTCATCGGTCGGGACTAACGGGAGCATCCAGGCGCGCAGCGTCGACTCGAACACGTTCTGCAGCCGGTTCGACGAGGTCTCGTCCGGACAGAAGAGGCGGAAGTTCCGCTCGCGCTCGTTGGCGTTGAACACCTCGCGCAGGTAGCTGCCTAACACGCGGGTGTTCTCGATGATCGTCTCGCCCGGCGTGGCGGCGTCGACGGCGACCGCCGTGGGATCGGGGCACCGCAGCGCGACGCGCAGCGCGCCGCCGTTGGCCTCCGGACACGCGCCTAACCGCATGTCGCCCACCGGATACATGGCCGTCACGTCCGGAACCGGCCGGCCCTCGGCGTCGAACAACTCCTCGGGGTGGTAGCTCCGCAGCCACCGCTCGAGCGCGCGCAGATGGTCGGGGTTGGTGCGCGGGTCCTCGATGGGGATCTGGTGCGCATGGAACGTGTTCTCGACGGCCTGGCCATCGATGCTCTTGGGTCCGGTCCACCCCTTGGGCGTCCGCAATACGATCAGCGGCCACGGCCGCGGGCTCGTGCCGCCCTCGCGCGCGGCGTACTTGATTTCGCCTAACCGATCGGCGGCCCACTCGAGCGTGTCCCACATCGACCGGTGGACCAGCGCCCTGTCGTCACCTGCCACCTCGCGCGCCTCGTATCCCATGCCGGCGAAGTACTCGGCCAGGTCGTCGCTGCTGAACCGCGCGAAAAGCGATGGTCCCGACAGCTTGTACCCGTTCAGGTGCAGGACTGGAAGCACGACGCCGTCGCGCGCGGGATTGAGGAACCGGTGCCAGTGCCACGAGCCCGCGAGCGGACCCGTTTCCGCTTCGCCATCGCCGATGAGACAGGCGACGAGCAGATCGGGATAGTCCATCGCCGCGCCCGTCGCGTGCACGAGCGAGTAGCCGAGCTCGCCGCCCTCGTGCAGCGTGCCCGGCGTGAGCGCCGTGAGATGGCTCGGGAATCCGCCGGGCCACGAGAACGCGTGCACCATCGCGGTCACGCCCGCGGCGTCGCGCGAATACTGCGGATAGCGTTCGCCTAACGTACCATCGAGGAACGTATTCGCGAGCACACCCGGCGCCCCGTGCCCGGTGCCGACTACGTAGAGCACGCGTTGCCCGCGGTCGCGCACCAGACGCCCCAGGTGCGCATACAGCAGATTGATCCCGGGCACCGTCCCCCAATGTCCGAGCAATCGCGCCTTGATGTGCCGCGGTGCCAGCGGCTCGCGCAGCAACACGTTGTCTTTGAGATAGAGTTGCGCGGCCGACAGATAATTCGCCGCGAGGAACGTTCGATCCAGCAGCTCGATGCTGCTCTTCTGTTGCTCACGGCTCGGCGTCGCGAGCGCACGCGGGGCACTCATGTGCGCAACTTACCGAGCGCGAAAACGAGTTCCAACAGCGGAACGGCCGGGCACGCTGCCTGCGATGGCCAGATTCTGACATCCCGGTCAGCCAGCCCGCCATTGACCCTACAGCCTGGTTTGTACACCGTTCTAATTCGGTGAAGCGGCCCGGCGCGCCGATGTGCGCCCTACTCGGCCCCTCTGGCCTCAGCCAAGGATCGCCATGCCCGGATTCCGGCAGATGCGGACCGTCCATGTGGCCGCCGCCCTCGCGGCGACCGCGGGCGTCGCCGTCGTCGTCGGCATCGCGGCGATCCGGCAACCCAAGCGCGACGAGCGCGGCGCGCGGCTGTTCGATGAAGTGCGGCGGATCGTGGCCACGCACAGCGTCGATTCGATGTCCGACGACTCGCTCTTCATGAAGGCGGCCAACGGGATGGTGGGCGCGATTGGCGATCCGTACGCCAGTCTCTTCTCGCGCAACGCCATCGCGGGCTTCCTGCGCAACGACATCGGCAACGCGTACGGCGGGTTAGGCATGTCGCTCGAGCGGCATCCGGGCGGCATCGCGGTCACCGGCGTCTTCCAGCACTCGCCGGCTGCGTTAGGCGGAGTGATGGCGGGCGACGAGATCGTGGCCGTGAACGGCACGCGCGTGGCCGACCTGCCCGGCGATCGCATCTCGCAGCTTCTCGTCGGCGAGCCCGGGTCGGGCGTGGACATCACGTTTCTCCGCGCGGGCGTGACGATGCCGATCCGCACGCATTTCGTGCGCGCCATCGTGCGCCAGCAGGCGGTGCCGTTCTCGGTAGTGATCGGGGATCACACCGGCTACATCCCCCTGCAGCGCTTCAACGAGACGGCGGACAGCGAGATGGCGAGCGCGGTCGCCGGGCTCAAGCAGCACGGCGCGCGCTCGTTCGTGATCGACCTGCGCGGGAATCCCGGAGGCGACGTCGCGCAGGCGCTCGCGGTAAGCAACCTGTTCCTTCGCGCCGGCCAGGAAATCGCCGAGCTACGCCAGCGCGGGGAGCCCGCGCAGACCTACAAGGCGCGCATCCCACCTCTCGTGCGTTCGGAGCCCGTGGTGCTGCTCGTCGATCACTACACCGCGTCGGCCTCCGAGATCGTCGCCGGCGCGCTGCAGGATCACGACCGCGCCGTGATCGTCGGCGAGACGTCGTTCGGCAAAGGCGTCGTGCAGTCGCTGTTCAATCTGGACGGCGGCTACGCGCTCAAGCTCACGACGGGCCGCTGGTACACGCCGAGCGGACGCAGCATCCAGCGCGCGCACACGTTCGATGGCGCGCCCGACACGTCGATCAATCCGCTCACCGATACGGCGCCGCCGGCGCAACGCCCCAAGTACAAGAGCGACGGCGGTCGCACGGTGCTCGGCGGCGGCGGCATCACGCCCGATGTGAAAGTGGCGTCGGACACGTTGTCGAGCGCCGAACAGCATCTCGCACGCGAGTTCGCCCCGAAAGCGGCGCAGACGCGCACCGCATTGTTCGACGTGGCGCGCGGGCTGCGTCCGTCCGTGCACGGTGATTTCATCGTGCAGCCGGAGTGGCGCGAGGCGTTCTTCGAGCACCTTCGCGCCTCGGGCGTGGATGTCGATCGCGCGACCTTCGACGCGGCGCAGCCGTGGGTCAACCGGCTGCTCGAGCAGCAGATCGCGACGATCGCGTTCGGCGACTCGAGCGCGTTCCGTCGCGCGGCGCCGAGCGATGCGCCGCTGCAGCGCGCGCTGACGATGCTCGAGCACGTGTCCACGCAAACGCAGCTCTGGAATCTCACTGAACGCGGAGTGGCGAGCGGCCTGTGAGAACGGACAAACCCGACACCGCCGGACAGAGCAAACCTGGAAGTCCGGCTTTGTCCTGGTTTGTCCGCTCGTCCGCCTAACGGACCGGCGTCGCCTTGATGAGCACCACGGCGTGCGCGGGCACCGTGTCCGCGAACTGGCGTCCGAATCGGCCGAGGTCCTTGTGCGACCACAGATCGCGCACCTGCGCCGAGTCGCTGCGTATGCCGGCGCGAGAGAAGTACGCCGTGATGGACGCCGGCGCCGACGACCGGTTGAGCAGCGCGATCGCGCGCGAGCCATCGCGCAGCGGTTTGGCCCACACCTGCAGCTCGGGCGGCCGCTCCCACACCAGAATGCCCTGCGCGCCTAACGAATCCTGATCCACCGCGATCACCTCGCGGTTGGTCAGCGTCGCGATCGTTGCGGCGGACATGTCGCGCAGATCGTTGCCGGCTATGAGCGGCGCCGCCATGATCGCCCACAGACTGAAATGCGCGCGATACTCCTGGTCGGTCATCCCACCGTTGCCCACCTCGAGCATGTCGGGATCGTTCCACGCGCCCGGACCCGCCGCCGTGGCGTGCTGCCCCGATTGGTCGAGGTTGTCGAGCATCGAGGACCACGTGTCTTCGATGTCATCGGTGGTGCGCCACAAATTGCCGACGCGCGGTGCCCATTCCCACGGTTGATTGGAGCCCCACTCGCAGATGCTGAGCACGATCGGACGCCCCGTGCGCATGAGCGCATCGCGGAACTTCGCGTACTGCGTGGGCGCATCCAGATGCTGCGCGTGGCACCAGTCTTCTTTCACGTAGTCGACGCCCCACGCCGCGAACGTGCGCGCGTCCTGATCCTCGTGGCCGAGTGTGCCGGGCCGACCCTGGCACGTGTTGGTGCCCGCATCGGTGTAGATGCCGAACAGCAATCCCTTCGAGTGGACGTAGTCGGCCAGCGCCTTGATGCCGTGCGGGAACCGCTGCGGGTCGGCGACCAACGCGCCATTCGCATCGCGCGCAACCTGCCAACAGTCGTCGATCACCACGTACCGGTACCCGGCATCGCGCATGCCGGTCACCACCATCGCATTTGCGGTCTCTCGAATCGTCTGCTCGTTGACGTTGCACGAGAAGTGATTCCAACTGTTCCAGCCCATCGGCGGCGTGCGCGCGAGACCATTGTCTGGAGCCGCGGGCACTCGGGCGCGCGCGCTCGAATGCGGGGCGACCGCGAGCGAGCCCATGACCAACGCAGCAGCGACAACCGCGAGTCGACCGAACACCATCCACCTCCGTGGCAATCGATGTGTTGGCCGATGATGCCGGTGCGCGCGCGGCGAAGCAAGCAGGCCGGCGTTGGGCGAGCGACTGGACAGCAGGCGCGTCCATTCGCATCATGCGTCGTGCGTACTCTGACATTGATCCGATGGATGGCGGCGCTGGCCGGGGCGTGCATCGTGGCGATGGGATGCCACGGGTCCGCGGCCGTCCCGCCCAACGGACCGGCTCCGGTCCGAAACGCCCTCGCCGATCCATCGAGCTCGTTCTGGACGACGCGCGCGCCGAATCGGTTCTTCGTCCGCTTCCAAACGACCAAGGGCGACTTCGTGATCGAAGCGCACCGCGACTGGTCGCCGCACGGCGTGGACCGACTCTACCAGCTCGTGCGGGCCGGATACTACGACGACTCGCGTTTCTCGCGCGTGCGCGCCGGCTACATCGTGCAGTGGGGCATTGCGGGCGACCCCGCGGTTGCGCAGCGCTGGCGCGATCAGCGCATTCCCGATGACAGCGTGCGCCACACGAATGCACGCGGCACGATCGCCTATGCGATGACGGGACCAAACACGCGCACCACACAGCTCTACATCAGCCTGCGCGACAACCCGCAGCTCGACGCGCAGGGCTTCTCGCCGCTGGGCGTGGTGGAGCGCGGGATGGATGTGGTCGACCGGTTGAACGCGGAGTACGGCGAGACCGCGGGCGGCGGGATGCGCGCCGGGAAGCAGGGGCCGGTGTTCGAGGGTGGAAACGCGTACCTCGATCGCAACTATCCGCGGTTGGACCATCTCGTTCGCGCGGAGATCGTGGACGGACCATGACGGCGCCGGCGCCCGACGCGCGGGTCCGCGAGGGACCGAGCGGCGGACGGCTCGTGCGGCGGTTGTCGCTGCTCGATTCCATTTCGTTGGTAGTGGGCACGATCGTCGGCACCGGGGTGCTGTTCAAGGCCGCGGTGATGACGCAGCAGTTAGGCAGCCCGTGGGCGGTGCTGGCGGCGTGGTTGGCGGCGGGTGTGCTCACGTTGTTCGGCGCGCTGGCGTACGCGGAGCTGGGCGCGATGATGCCCGAGGCCGGCGGCGAGTACGTCTTTTTGCGCGCCGCGTTCGGGGATGCGGTGGCGTTCCTGTACGGGTGGGTGCGGTTCACCGCGGGCAGCGGCTCGATGGCCGCGCTCGGCGTCTCGTTCGCGACGTTCCTGGCGCCGCTCGTCCCGTTAGGCGGCTCGTGGCTGCACGTGTCGCGCGCGATCGGAGGCGTGCCGGTCCACTGGTCGTTCGGCGCGCCGCAGGCCGTGGCCATCGTGCCGATCCTCGCGCTGGCCGCGATCAACTGCGCCGGCGTGCGCGCCGGCGGGCAGGTGCAGGTGGCGCTGGCCACGATCAAGGTGCTCGCCGTGTTAGGCATCGTGGCCGGTGCGCTCGCCGCCGCGCGCGGCGGATCCTGGGCGCACTTCGCCCAACCGGCGCCCGGCGGGTCGGTCACCGTGTCGGCGTTCGGCGCCGCGTTGGTCGGCGCCATATGGGCGTACAGCGGGTGGTCGTACCTGCCCATGGCGGCCGGCGAGATCCGCAATCCCGGGCGCAACGTGCCGCGCGCGCTCATCGGCGGAACGTTCATCGTCATCGCGCTCCACCTGGCCGTGAACACCGCCTACTTTTACGCGCTGCCCGCCGGCACCGTCGCGTCGGCGAACTCGACGCTGCACCGCGGCGCGCCGGCCGTCGCGGCGCTCGCCGTGGGCAGCTTCCTCCCGACGGAAGCAACGAAGCTGGCGGCGCTCGTGTTCATCATCGCGACGCTCGGCACGCTGAATGGTGGACTCCTCTCGAACTCGCGCGTGTTGTTCGCGATGGCGCGCACGCGGCAGTTCTTCCCGATCTTTGGACGCGTGACCAGCACGTCGCACGTGCCGGGGTGGGCGATCGCGGCGTTTGCCGCATGGGCGTCCGTGCTCGCGACATCCGGCACGTACGATCAACTGAGCGATCTCGCGGTGTTCGCATTCATGATTTTCTTCGCGCTCACCGTGACCGCGCTGTTCCGCCTGCGCGCCACGCAGCCGGACCGGCCGCGGCCTTACCGCGTGACCGGCTATCCGTTGGTCCCCGCGGTGTACGTGATCGGGACGGTGTGGATGATCGCCAACGCCGTGACCACCGCGCCGGCGCAGGCGATCGCGGCGCTCGCGTTTCTTCTGTTAGGCGTGCCGGTGTACGCGTGGTTCCGGGCGCGCCGCGTACGCGACGATGCCGCGGCGCCGGGCACGCCGGCGCCCGCGGCGGACACGTTCCGTTAGGAGGTCGGGATCTGGTCTTTGTGCGCGCGCGCCCAGGCGTCGAAGCTCTGGAGCGCGGGGTTGAGCGCTTTGGCCTCGCGCAGATCGCGCGCCGCCATGAACCGATCCTGGAACTCGGCGTCGATCTGGAACATGTTGCCCAGCTCGTCGGCGCCCGGGAAGCCGAGGCTCCGGTAGACATCGGGGGGCACGGCGACGTAGCGCACTGGTCTGCCTAACGCCTGGCCCAGGCTCGCAGCCATCTGGGCGCCGCTCAGGAATCCGCCGGCGATGCCGAGTCGCCGACCGATGTACGGCGCTCCGCGCTTGAAGATGCCGTACGCGCATTTCCCGATGTCCTCGGCGGCCATGCCCGCCAGCTTCGCCGTCCCCAACGGAAGCCTGAGCTCGAGCACGCCGTCCGCACCGGGCTTGGGACCCATGCCGAAGTGGATGAAGTTGTCCCAGTAGAACGACGTAACGAGATACGTCACCGGGACGCCAAGGGTCGCGAAATACGCGTCGGCTTCGGCCTTGGCGTCGAAGTGCGGGACCTTGTAGTGTCCCATGAGCGTCGGGATGCGCGCGTCGCCTAACGGAACGAACTGGCGCATGTCCTCGAGCGTGGACCAGACCGCGTGCTGGATGCCCGCGCGCTTGGCGGCCTGCGCCATCGCGCTCGCCTCCGCCTTCTCGCGCTCGGGCGACATGTGCGCCCAGAAGAACGTGACGCAGTAGGCGCCGTACGCGCCGGCGAACGCGCGCTCCAGGCTCGACCGGTCCTCGACGTTTCCGGCCACCACCTCCGCGCCTAACTTGGCAAGCTCGCGGGCCGCGGGCGAGCCCGGATTGCGCGTGATCGCGCGCACCGCGAATCCGCCCTCCGAGTCCCGCAAGATGGCGCGCACGAGACCACCGCCCTGCGCGCCGGTGGCGCCTACCACCGCGATGATGCGCTTGGGTGTCTTCCGCGCGGCGGGCGCGCGCTTCGAGGTCGTACTGGTCGCGCCGCGTTTGGACGCCGGCGTCTTGCGCTTCGCCGCGGCCGGCGCGCGCGATGGTTTCGCCGGCGCTTTGCGCTTCGACTTCCTCGTGGAGGTGCGCCGCTTGGCCGCCGTGGTCTTCCGCTTTCGAGTCGCCTTCTTTGTCGCCCCGCGCTTCTTCCCCGCCATGACGCCCTCCGTGTCGACCGTGAATGCAGCCTGAGCTCCACCAGCAGTCCGGACCTGCGCGGACGATGCACCGTCTCACTGGGCCGGTCAACGTGCTGTTCGTTTTCGCACACGCGATGTCGAAAGCGAACACCGTGCCTCCGAGCGGCTCGCCGCTGACGCAGATAACCCGTGTGCTGGCAACGGCTTGCGCGAGGCCCGACCTGGCATGTGTTTTCCATTGGCCAGCGCCGTCGACGGCCCGGCAACCGGATCCTTTCGCCTTAGTCTCATGACTGCCATCTGGAACGACATTCGGTACGCGGCACGGCGCCTCGCGCGCGCGCCCGGATTCTTGATCGTGGCGACGTTCACGCTCGCCCTCGCCATCGGCGCGATCACCGCCGTGTTCTCCGTGGTGCACGGCGTACTGCTCGCGCCGCTTCCGTTAGGCGCGCCGGACCGCGTCATGGCCGTGGCCAACGTCGGGCGCGACGGCAAGGGCACGGCATCCTCGGCGCTCGACTACCTCGACTTCCGGCACCAGCTCACGTCGTTCTCGTCCCTCGCCGGGTACGACGATGCTGCCGCCAACCTCACCGGCGACGGCGACCCGCAGGAGGTCTCGCTGGCCCGGGTGGGCGCCGATTTCTGGCGCGTGATGGACGTACGGCCGCAGCTGGGCCGCGGCTTTGCGCCTAACGAAGACCAGCCGCAGGCGCCGCAGGTCGCGATCCTGAGCGACCGCCTCTGGCGCACCCGCTACGACGCCGACCCGCACGTGTTGGGCCGGACGATGCTGCTCGACGGCACGCCGCGCACGATCATCGGCGTCGCGCCGCCGTCGCTCACGTTCCCCGAGAAGCCCGACGTGTGGGTGCCGATGGTGTTCAGCGCCACCGATGACTTGAATCCGGATGCCCGGGGCTCGCACTGGTTCCAGATCGTCGGCCGGCTTGCGCCGGCCGCCACCGTCGAGCAGGCCAATCGCGAGATGGTGACCGTGACACGCCGGCTCGAGCTGCAATATCCCGAGTCGAACAGCGGCATGAGCGGCTCGGTGAAGCCCCTGCAGGACGCCCTGGTGGGCAACGTCCGCTCGGCCCTGCTGACGCTCCTCGCCGCGGTTGGCTTCGTGCTCCTCATCGCGTGCGCCAACGTCGCGAACCTCCAACTGGTACGCGCGTCCACGCGCGAGACGGAGATTGCCGTGCGCACCGCGCTCGGCGCCGGGCGGTGGCAGATCGTTCGCCAGCTGCTCGTCGAGAGCGTGCTGGTGTCGCTCGCCGGCGGCGTGTTGGGCGTGTTGCTCGCGCTGTGGGGCGTCGCGCTGCTCGTGCGGCTCGGCCCCACGGACCTGCCGCGGCTGGCCGAGGTGCACGTGGATGGCGTGGTGCTCGCGTTCACGGCGCTGGTGTCGTTAGGCACCGGTCTGTTGTTCGGCATTGCCCCGGCGATCGCGGCGGCGCGCGGCAGTCTCACAGCCATGCTCAAGGAGACCGGCCGCGGGTCGAGCGGCTCGCGCGCCAGCCAGCGCGCGCGCGGCGGTCTCGTGATGGCCGAGTTGGCGCTGGCGATGATGCTGCTCATCGGCGCCGGACTGCTGGTGCGCAGCTTCTCGCGCCTCATGTCGGTGGATCCCGGCTTTCACCCCGAGCGCGTCCTCACGTTCGGCGTGTCGGCGCCTCCCTCGAAGTACGCGAACCGCCACTCGCTGCGGACGCTCACGTCGGACATTCTCGCGCACATGCGCGCCATCCCCGGCGTGAGCTCGGCCGCGGTCGTGGCCGGCCTTCCGTTAGGCGGCTACACCATGCGCACGAGCGTGCACGTCGTCGGCACGCCCAAGGAACGGCCCGCCGAGCGCAAGCGCACGTTCATCACCATCATCAGTCCGGACTACTTCAAGACCATGGGGATCCCGCTGGTCGCCGGCCGCGATTTTTCGGCGCACGATGGCAGTGGCGCGCCGATCGTGTCGGTGATCGATGAGACGCTCGCCAAGCGATTTTTCCCGGGCCGAAGCCCCATCGGCCAGCGCATCGAGATCGGATGGTCGCAGGACACCGCGTCGGCGCCGGGCGGCGATACGACCACGGTGACGTTGGGCGGCGAGATCATCGGCGTCGTGGGCGACGTGCGTCGCTTCAACCTCGCCACGGCCGCGGAAGCCGAAACGTACGTCCCGATCGACCAGCCCACGCTCAACACGTTCTCCGTGGTCGTCCGCACGAGCGGTCCGCCTAACGCGGTGGCGGACCAGATCCGCGGCGCGATGCGCGCGGTCGACCCCGACCTGCCGCTCGACCGGCTGCGGCAGCTGCGCGAGATCGTGAGTTTGTCGGTGGCGCGGCCGCGGTTCTACATGTCGCTCATTGCGTCGTTCGCGATCATTGCCCTGGTGCTGGCCGCCGTCGGGATCTACGGCGTCATCTCGTACACGGTGAGCCAGCGGTCGCGCGAGTTAGGCATCCGCATCGCGCTCGGCGCCTCGGGCGCCAACGTGATGGCGCACGTGCTGCGGCCGGGCATCACGCTCGCGGCGTCGGGCGTGGCGATCGGCGTCGTGGCGTCGCTGGCGCTCACGCGGCTCATCGCCAGCCTCCTCTTCGGCGTCACGCCGGTGGATCCGGTGACCTTCGGCGCCGTGTCGGCGGTGCTCCTCGTCGTCGCGGTCGCGGCGTGCGCCGTACCGGCGCGTCGGGCCTCGCGCGTCGATCCGTTGGTGGCGATGCGGAGCGAGTGACGAGAGTCTAACGGCAGAGGGTTCAAAGGCGGATTCAATCGGTGCGTGCAACGGTTGCCATCGACTGACCTGACGCCGAGGCTCAATCTCGCGCGGGATCCCGTGGTCCGTCATTCGTTGTTCGTTTCGTGCTTGCCTACCCGTGGTCCGTCAATCGTTGTTCGTGACCCGTGCGTCGCGAACAACGACGCGCCCCGAGAAGCCGACCACGGCCCTTGCCGGATGACGCACATCGAACGACGGACCACGGGTAGGAAAACACGAAACGAACAACGAATGACGGACCACGGGGAGTTGCCCGCGCCCTCGGCTCCAGCCCGTGGGGAGGTACCACACGCCGCAGCCGAACGGTCCGTCGTGTCCGTGTCCGTTTCCACATAGGCGTCGGTGCCGGCCGAACCCAGGAATCCGCGCCGCATTTCCCGGAATTCCTGAAGAACATTTTTGTATAATGAGGGATCGCGCAGCGCCGCGAACCACCGGGAGATGACCGCATGCGAGGGCGCAGCTGGTTCACCATTGTGGCAGTGTCGGTTGCCATCGTTGCCGCCGCCTGCAACTCCGGCTCGCTCTCGCCCAACAGTGTGTGCGGTGGATCCATCTTCCTCGTCATCGCCGGCGGCAAGTCATCGACGTTCGCCGTGGGCGACAGCGTCACATTGGTCGCGCAGCAGGGAGTATTGGGCCCGGGCGTCGGAAGCTCGGGCTGCACGATACAGAACATTCCCGCGGCCAGTGTGTCGTGGGCAACGAGCGACACCGCCGTCGTGACCGTTGCAGCGGACGGGACGGCACGCGGGCGGTCTGCCGGCAAGGCTAACGTGACTGCGACGCACGGGAGTCGGAGCGCCTCGCTCACGCTGATGATCGTCCCGTAAGGCTGGCCTTCTCCGGCCCCCGTCCATATCATCGCGAGCACAGCTCCACGCGGCGCAGTGTCCTGCTCTCTCGAGGTGCGCGATGACTGACGCAATCAACCGTTCTGGTGTCGGCTGGGGAATCCTGCCGATCCGTCTCGTGATCGGACTGGTGTTCGCGATGCACGGCGGACAGAAAATCTTCAAGTTCGGGGCGGGCGGCACCGCGATGGCGATGGCGCAGATGCACATTCCGCTGCCGGTGATCGCCGCATGGGTCGCCATCATCGTGGAGTTCATCGGCGGATTGGCGATTGTCTTCGGCGTGTGGGCGCGGTGGCCGGCGTGGCTGCTGGCCATCGAGATGCTGATCGTGATTCTGTTCGTGAAGCTGCACGGGGGATTTTTCTCGCCGAACGGCATCGAGCTGGAGTTGACGCTGCTGGCCGGCGCGCTCACGATCGCGATGTTAGGCACAGGGCCGGCGTCGCTGGCCTCCGGGGACCGCACGCCGGCGGCGGCGGGCGAATAGCGCGTCGTTTCGGCATCGCCAGCCGGGCCTCCGGCCCAGTGCGACCGTTATTTGTCTGGCAATTGTCATATCTCGTGACAATGCTCGACGAGCCTCGAACAGGTCGTAAGCCTTGGTCGCGTCGCGACTCGGGGAGCCGACCGCGGAACGCGGCGGTCGCACCAAACGCTGCTACACACCGCCTAACGCCGACATGCGGCGTCAGCGACGACTCCGTTACTGTGGTGTGAGGCCCAAGCGGTTCCACCGCAACGACCGGTTGGCGGAGTCCCACGACCAGTAGACAAAGAGCGGTCGGGCGAATATCGCGTCGGCCGGCACGAAGCCCTTCATCCGGCTGTCCATGCTCTCGTCGCGGTTGTCGCCTAACACAAAGTAGTTCTTGCCTGGCACCACCAGCGGTCCCCAGTTCTTGAGCGTGGGATGATACAACGTCGCGTTGACGTCCGCTAGGAGAGACCGCTTCTGCCAGTCGTAGTTCGTCGAGTCGACGTAGGGCGGATCCGACGCGTACGGGTCACCACGCCGTGCATACGGCTCGGAGACGCTGTCGCCGTCGATCGACAACTGCCCATTGGACATCGCGACCGTGTCACCTGGAATCGCAACGACGCGTTTGAGGAAGGTCACGTTGTCGAGTTGGTACACCACCACCTCTCCTCGGTTCGGCGGATGCTTGATGGGCGCGCTCATGAGGAAGTCGCCGGCCATCCACGTTGGTTCCATGGATTCGGAAGGAATCCGGAATGCTTGGTATCGCCGACGCACGTCCTTCTGGTACTGCGGCGAAATCACGAAGGCCGCCACGAGCCACACGACGATGTAGATGTACCAACGGTTGTATGCCTTCAGAGCAAAGGGAATCGGTGCCACGCGAGCCACGCGTGCGGCGTCAATGATGAATGCGATTTTTGCGCTGAGCACGAGGAGGAGCGCAACAACGATGAGGCCAAATGTTGGCCAGCGCATCCAAGCGACAATGAACACGACCGACGCAGCGTTGGCTAACAGAAAGATGAGTACCGCGCGCCGCGCCCGTCCGGCGTAGAGTTGGCCTAACCCGCTGACGATGAACGTC
>DASVAC010000150.1:0-14744 GCA_036376535.1 Gemmatimonadaceae bacterium
TGCTCGCCGAGTGCGTCGTGCACGGTGTGGCGGCGCTGACTAACGCAGGACTCGCGGAGAAGTCCAAGGAACGCGTCGCGCCCGGCCGGTGCATCGTGCAACTCGGTCCGGTGGCGCTCACCATCACGTGGCTGCGCAGCACCATGGACTCCGTTGCCGACGGCGATCTGCTCGCCATCGTCTGGCGAGGGGCCGTCGCGCCTCGCGGTGAGCATCTGCCGGAGCGCCAGACGACACGCCGCGCCCCGATGGCTGTGACGTCGCTGTGGGAGGAGGTATTCGTGGCGGCTGGTACGGATCAGGCAAGTTGGGCCTGGCAGCTCAAGACTGACGCCACCACCAGCTATTCGTCGGTCGAGCTGGCCGCGCAGTGTGTGGCGCGGTTGCGCATGGCGTACGAAGAGTGTCGCAGCGAGGTACCCGCCGTCGCCTGAGCGAAGGCGCGTCTTCTTGTTAGGCGCTCGATTTGCAATACTGAAACCAGCAGCCGCACAGGCCGCCGATCAGGGGAGTCGGTCGAATTCGATGCCGCGCATGCGGCTCGCGCTCAGTGTCATGCCGGTCACGCGCCCGGTTGCATCGCGCACAAACTGCAGCGTGCCGCTCCCGGCGGTGAACGTGCCCTCCATCGCCGGCTCGAGCCGGCCCGAAATGTCCATCAGCTCGGACGGCGTCGTGCCTAACGTGAGCACGCCGTGCTCGAACGTGATCGGCCACGTGACGCCGAGCTCGGGACTGTGGTAGCGACCCGCGTACCTCGCGAGCTCGGCCGCGCTCGGGGTGGCGGGAACGAATCGTTGGGCCTCGAGACTGTCGCTCGGTCCGGTGTGCAGCCAGAGCGCGCCGGGGGCGGTGCCGCTGTCGGCGACGAACGTGATCCAAATCGGAAGAGCGCGGACGGAGTACAGGAGCGGGCCTTGGGGCTTGAGCGGAAACGACTGCCCCGCGATCTCGAGTACGAGCCCGCTGTCGTGCGTCACGATCCGGAACACCTCGCCGGTGGATGACGCGTAGTACCCGCCGGCCAGCGTCGCCGCCGGGCGCTCGCCACTGTCTGATGTCCACAGACGTCTGGACGTCGGCGCGTTAGGCTTGGCCGCCCTGAACGCCTTCGCCAGCACGATGTCGGCGATGCGATCGTCCAGGCCTTCCGGCGAGATGCCGTCGGAGTTACAGAGCACGATCACCGACGTGTGCTGCTCCGGGTAGCGCGCGTACGCGGCGTGATAGCCGATCCAGTCGCCGCCATGCTGCACCCGGCGCACTCCGCGATAGGTGTCCAGGAACAGTCCGCGGCCGTAGCCGATCGAGTCGCCGTTCGACAGCGTTCCGCGCTGCTGGAGCTCGTCCACCATGGTCTCGCCGCCGACGCGCGGATGGTAGAAGTTCTCGTCCCACTCGAGTGCATCGTCCATGGAGAGCTGGACGGAGCCGTCTCCCGTCTGCTCCCAGTTGGACATGCTGATCCGGAAGCCGCTGCCGCTCGGCGCCGGGGCGTAGCCTAACGCCCGGTTCGGGATGAGCATGTCGAAGTGGTTCCGATACACCGTGTGCGTCATGCCGAGCGGCAGGAAAATGTGCGTGCGCGCGAAGTCGGCGAGGGGCGTGCCGGTTAGGCGCGCGACGATCACCGACAGCAGGAAGTATCCCGTGTTGGAATACGAGAATCGTGTGCCGCTCGGAAAATTGAGGTGGCGCTGGTGCACGATCAGGTCGAGCGCCTGGGAATCGGTGGTCACGTCCTCCAGGCTGTGGCCGGCGAGCGCGAGCAACCCAGCATAGTCGCGCAATCCGCTGGTGTGCCGCATGAGGTTGTCGATCGTGAGCGGCGCGCCGTAGTCGGGGAGCTCGGGGATGTACTTCCTCACCTCGTCGTCGAAACTCAGCTTGTGCTCTTCCGCCAAGAGCGCGATGCTGGCGGCGGCGAACTGCTTGGACGTGGAGCCGATGTCGAACAGCGTGGCGGTGGTGATGGGCACACGGCGCTCGAGGTCGGCCCAACCGTAGCCTCGCGCGTAGGCAATGTGCCCATCGCGGAAGACGCCGAGGGCGCAGCCGGGGACGTTGGGCTTGTCGTAGGGCTGGAAGACCGAGTCGATTGCCCGGCGTTGGGCGGCGTCCAACGCCGGCTTGGGGCTCGCAGCGCGCGTCGTACCGGTACGCGGAGATTGCGCGCCGGCGCCGGCCGCCAGGCCGAACACGATGAGCGCGACCAAGAACGACCTGGGCATCTCAGGAACATGCGGAAGCCGACCGGCTGGGTCCAGAGCACTCCGGCGCGTCACTATCCCCCTCAATGCGCTCGAGATCGAGAGCGGGTCCCTCGTCGCGGATGTAGTGCATAGCGAGGGGTGCGCAGGTAAATCGATACGCCGGACGTCCCCGCGATGAAGTGCTCTCGCTTTGAGTGACTGCCACTCCGGCCAATGACGAGCTCTGCTATATTTCGATAACGCAGGCAAAGCTATGATGACCGATTCGAGGCGTTCGCGTCGTAGTTTGCAGAGTCACCTTCGCATCCATGAATCGCCCACGGCCAACCGGCGTCTATTCGGATGAGGCGCAAATCTGCAGGGGGAACAGTGAAGGCACGTTCAATTACCATGGCGCGCGCTCGTGAATTGGCCCAGCTGGTGAAGCGCGATTCGCAGGGAAGAGCCAAAGGCGCGCGCAAGAAGACCGCTCGATCGTCGGATCGCGTCGTGGTCAGTCAGTCATTCTACGACCGCTACCTCGGCCACTTTGGTGTTGGCTCGGCCGCCAGTCGCACCGCCAGGTCGTCACGGAGCCGCACGACCAGGCGACCTGCCAGGAAGAAGGCCGCCATAAAATAGCGTTAGGCACCTGCGAGCGTTATGCGTCCATCCGATTCGGTCTTCATCAATGTTCCGTTCGACCGACGGTACAAGAAACTCTTGGGCGCTCTCGTTTTCGCGGTCCACCACTGTGGTCTCGCCGCGCGATGCGCGCTGGAATTAGATGACGGCGCGCAAGTCCGCGTCGACAAACTCTACGCGATCATTCGCCAGTGCGAGTTCGGAATCCACGATCTGTCACGGACCACGCTTGACTCGCGCAATCACTTGCCGCGGTTCAATATGCCGCTCGAGCTCGGCATTTTCCTCGGCGCTCGAAAGTATGGCGATCGCGGTCAACGTAGGAAAGTGTGCCTGATACTGGACCGCGAGCCGTATCGCTATCAGAAATTCTGTTCCGACATAGCGGGACAGGACATTCGTGCCCACCGCAATGACGTTGCGCTCGCAATCGCCGTCGTGCGCGATTGGATTCGTGTCATGCATCGCGGCGGCGCGCGAGTTCCGGGCGTTGTTCACATCCGCCAACGATATCTCACGTTTCAGAAGGAGCTGACGCGCATGTGCCGGATCGCGAAGCTCGATAGAGGCGAATTGGGCTTCGTCGACTACAGAACGCTCGTCGCGGGATGGTTGAGCGAGAATCCATGAACGGCGCGACAGGCCAATTTTTCGACGCCGTTATGCGAGGTCGTTAGCGCAATCAAGCTCCCGAGTCGGTTCGCATCCGACAGAAAGTTCGTGGCTTGTGCGTTAATATATATATTAACTTCCGGGCAGCCACCGATACGCTGGCTTCGAGTG
Organism: Gemmatimonadaceae bacterium; assembly: GCA_036376535.1. Taxonomy (GTDB): domain Bacteria; phylum Gemmatimonadota; class Gemmatimonadetes; order Gemmatimonadales; family Gemmatimonadaceae; genus JADGGM01. The sequence goes on from DASVAC010000150.1 coordinate 3,621, forward strand.
ATCGTCGCAAGCTCGACGCCTTGTTCGAACGGCTCGGCGGTTTCGGCAAGATCAGCAACGCCGAGAAATTCAAGAAGGTCGAGGGCTCGAACGACATCTGGGAATTCAAGAGCTTTCAGATTCGCCTGTTCTGCTTTTTCGCGCCGCGACGTCGCGTCATGCTCGCCTTTGGCGTTCGGAAGAAGAGGAACACGCACCGACGAGAGGATATTGATCGTGCCGAATCGTACCGACAGCAATTCCTCGCGCGAGAGCGATCGGATCCGCAATAGGGAGTGGACCAAGCGGCAGACGGCGTCATCGGAGGCGCGCCGCGAATACGAGCAGGAGCGATTGATCGTCGCGACCTTCGAGTCGCTTGCCGAAGCGATGGAATCTGCCGGCCTCTCGTACGCGGACTTGGCCCGCGCGTTGGGATGCAGTCGGTCGCATATCACGCAACTGTTCAGCGGTCAGCGGAACGCCACGCTTCGAACCGTTGCCGACCTTGCGTGGGCGTGTCGAAGCCGTGCACTCGTTGCAATCGCGCCACTCCGCAACATTCGCCGTCATTCATCCTGAGCCGAGCAGGCTACCCGGGTGTCCGGATGGTCCGTTAGCCTCCGAATTCGGTACGCGAAGTCACGCGCGTCCAATCGCCCCGGCTATCAAGAGGACGCCAGCCCCGATGGCAACCGCTCCGATTGCGCGCGCCACCTGCTCGCCGCTCGGCGCGAGCCGTTCGGCGGTGATCGCTCCGGTCACGAGAATCATCGCGCGTAGGTCCATGAGGCCGACGGCGACGAGTATCGCCATCAGCCCAGCGCAGCAACAGGCGCAGTGCACGCCGAGTCGTAGGCCATGCCGAAAGGCGCTCGGAGCATGCCCGTCTAACGCATGTTCGCATGTTGCGTCTTCCCGGCAGCCGGCGAGGTGACGCGCTTTCCATCTGGTGAATTGGAACCCGCCGGCGATCACCATGATGCCACGGGCCGCAACCGGAACAGCGCGCGCGAGCAACGCGAATCGCATTGCGATGGACGCCAGCGCGATGCCCGAGACGATGAGGGCAATGCCGAATGCATTCCAGACGAGGTAGTACCCCAGGCCGGCCATCGCGGTAGGTTGGCCCAGGGCGGTTCCGCCTAACCAGCCAATCGCCCTGCGATAGCGTTGCAACATCGGGATCAACGACGGCGTCATCATGGCCACCATCATCACCGTCCACATTCCGACCAACGATGCGCCCTCGGCGAGCCGCGTCTGCCCCGGCATTCGCACCCAGGCCATCGACATCTTCCAACCGCCCGGCATCGGCATCGCCGGCATCGACGACATCGAGGCGCACCGCACGACGGTGAATCCCGCGCTCCCGAGGAAGAGCAGGGATGAGACAACCAGAAACGCTCGCTGCGATGACGGGCGCGGAGCGACGGGGCCTAGCGTCGTGTTCGGCAATGGCGCGGCGGCAATCTATGAACCGGCCTGCTCCTCCGCGGCGCGCCGGCGGGCGGCCCCTTCGGGATCGGCCAGGATGTCGATCCACTTCGGGTTAGGCGAAGGCTCGGCGCCGTAATTGTCGTGCCAGTTCCACCATTTGTACGGCGCCGTCTGCGGATACCCCTCGGGTGAATCCTCCCAAGTCTCCTGACGGCCGAGTGCCGTCATATCGAGGTAGCTCCAGACCGTTCCCATCGCCTCGTCGCCGCGATTGTTGATGAAATACGTGCGGAACACCGTCTCGCCGTCATGGATGAATGCGTTGTGCCCGTGCCACTGATCGACGCCGAAGTCCTGGTCGAAGGTGTCCGTAATCGTGTACCACGGCATGTTCCATCCCATTCGTCCCTTCACGCGCTCAATGTCCTTCTGTGGCGCGCGCGAGGCGTACGCGAGCGTTGTGTTGCGGGCGTTCAGATGGGCCAAGTGGCCCACTTGATCGGCGCCCAACGAACAGCCGCGACACGCATGGTCAGGCCAGCCGAACACGCCCGGCTCGAAGAACGCGCGATACACGATCAATTGCCGGCGGCCCTCGAACAAGTCCAGGAGGCTCGCCTTACCGTTGGGCCCGTCGAACTCGTATGTCTTTTCTACCGCCATCCATGGCATTCTCCGACGCTGAGCGGCCAACGCATCGCGCGCCCGGGTCAACTCTTTCTCCTTCGCGACGAGCCTTTGGCGCGCGGTTTCCCAATCCGACGGTGACACAATCGCCGGCGTGTTTGCCGGGAGATGTCCGCTGCCGCGTTCGATATCGCTGTGCTTGCTTGTATCCTGTGGCGTCATGGACTGCGTCTCCTTCTCGTTAGGATGTCGGGAACGCCTTTCGTGCGCGCGTATTGTTGTCCGTATCAGAGGTGCATTGCTCGCGTCAGGAACTCTTCGCCACGTTTTGAGTTACGTAGGCGGCGAACTGTAGTTGTAGCGCCTTGACGGCGCTGGTGCGCCAGCCTTCGGCAATCTCGTGCGACATGGGATCAGGGAAGATTTCCTCTTCGCCGTTTTCCACGCCGTCGAAAATGCCTCGCGCGACAGTTTCTGGAGGAGACTTCGGAACACCCAAGCGCCGTGTCATGTCGGTGTCTATGGGCCCAGGCAACACGACGTGCACGCTAATTCCTTGCCCGGCCAGAAGCGCACGCAGCGATTGTGACAGCGAGAACGCGGCAGCCTTGGAGATCGAGTAGAGGGGATCGAACGGCACAGCCGCAAGCGAGGCCAGCGAGAGGACGTTGACGATGGCGCTTCGGGACGAGCGAACTAACAGCGGGAGGAAAGTCTGGGTCACGTCGTACGCGCCAAAGAGATTTACGGCGAGCAGCCGTTGGAGCGCGGCGCGATCGCTCAGGTCGTTGAGGAGTGAAATGCCGGCATTATTCATGAGGATGTCGAGCGCTTCGACGTTCTTCGCCGCCGCCTGAAGGTGCGTCTCATTTGTGACGTCCAACATGAGCGGCGTGACGCGGTGGTCGCCGTGAACGAAAGCCTGACGAGCTCCGGCATAAATTCGCCTCGCCCCTCTCTTCAAGGCTTCATCCACGAGCGCTTTCCCGAGACCACGATTGGCGCCTGTGATCAGAATCGTCTTGTTCGTGACGTCTATTTTCTTCTCTTGTTTGTCCGCGAGCCCCACGATCCACCTCCGAACATCAAAGGATGGGTTTCTTAGGCTTCCAGTGGCCCGCATGATGGCAGACCGATTTCCGATGTGTATTGTAGGCTCGGCTGACTTTTGTATGCGCTCTGGTGCGGCATGCTGATTCCCAGGATCGCGTCGACTCACGTGCAGGCGACTCGCTACGACCGCAAGCCGCTCGAGGTCTTGGACTGGCATGCGCATCGCAACTTGAGCTTCTGCTTCGTCATGACGGGGACGTATCAGGAGACGACGCAGAGCCGAACGCTCACGTGCATGCCCGGTGATGTTGTCGTCAAGCCGCCTAACGTTAGGCATCTCAACACCTTTGGCCGGCACGGCGCCGTCTGCCTTCTCCTGGAAATCTCCGAGGACGTTTTAGACGTTGCGGCCGAACTCGCCGAACCGGATCTCGCCACGCTGGTGCGACATCCGCATCTCGCACGGATCGGATTGGAGTTGCGCGAAGAGTTCAGGCTTGCCGATCACCTCTCGCCCGCCATGCTCGAAGCTCTCGCGCTGCGCAGCATCGTTTCTCTGCTCAGGCTGCGACGAGAGGAATCAGACGAGGAGAGTCGTGTCGAAGCCATCCGCGAGCTATTGGACGCGGGAATGCAGCCCGATGAAATAGGCCATCACCATTTGGCTCCGGCGGAACGAGCGACGATGCGACGCCTCTTCTACAAGAAGCAGGGCTGCTCGATGGACGCGTACGCGTTGCGGCGTCGCGCTCTCCGCGCCTTTGATGAATTGCTGAACACCGATTATCCGCTGGCTGAAATTGCAGTTCGCTGCGGATTCTACGACCAGGCTCACTTCACGAAAGCGTTTTCGTCGCTCTTCGGTGTCACGCCCGGCCGCCTCCGTTCCCGTGCCCGCCATCGTTAGCAAGCCGGGCGTTCATCGACGCCAGTGCAATGTCGGGTGTTAGAGCGCAGTCGCGGATTTACGGTTCCGGAGGGCGCACGCGCGGCTCGCGGCGGTAGGGCTGGTCGCGGCGCAGCGGTCGGCGAGCAGCACGAGCGTGTCGCAACGGGCGTCCGGGCCGGCATCCATGCCTAACGCGAGCCACTGCGGCGCGTGCACGAGTGTGCGTTGGGGGTGCTGGCGCTCGAGACTGAGCCGGTCGACCCGCGCCTCTGAGCGCCAGTCGGCATCAGCCAATACTACAGTATGAACACATGTGCCTCGATTTCGTCTGCGTGTGCGGCGCATGCTCACGGGAGTTTCGCCCCGATAACATCATACCGCTCGATCGCCGGCGGCGCGGCAAGAAGGGTAGGCGCGTGGGCCATGAGCGCCTTGGCGATCGGTCCGTCGAGGTGCGCCTGACGTCCCGCTTCATCGCGGAACGCATCGAAGATGGCAAACCGGCTCGCGCTGAACCGCACGGCGAACCAGACCGGCGTCGTGACTTCCGCGTTAGCCAACGCGAGACCCTGTTTCAGGAACGCCGCGAGCTCCTCTTCCTTGCCGGGCTTGGCGTCCAGCGTAACGAATAGGCCTGAGGTCACCATGGTCTGCCTCTCTGCGTGAAAGGTTGTGCCGTGTTCACCGCGACAATCGCGACCGACGGTGCTCGGTCTCCCGACCGCCAATGCCGCGAGCGACAGAAAGCGGGCCCGGGCCTAACACAGCCAACGCCGCCAACGCGGCGATGTACAGCAGGTTGATCTCGTACCCGGGCGGCCCGAACACCGGCCCGTGCTGCGTTAGGCCAATCGTGTTGACCGAGCTGAAACCGTACCGCGCCTGCACTTGAACCATCGCCACGAACATCGACGCCATGAGCGGCAGGGCAGCCAGCGAGACGCCGATCCCGATGATGAGCGCGATGCCCCCGAAGAACTCGAGTCCCGTCACCAGCCACGCGGTCGGCAGTGGCAGCGGAACGCCGATCTGTTGAAGCAGGTTGCCGAAATTCGCGGGACCGTGCGTCCACTTCGCATAGCCGTGCACGACGAATCCAACGCCGACCACCACGCGAAGGGGAACGATCGCCCACGGCCGCAAACGATCCATCCTCATGGTCAGATCGCGGTCCGGTCGCCGTCGGCGCCACAGCCGCTCGTGGATCCGGTGATCAGCGAAACTGGTCCCTGCAGTTCCATCGGTGCATCCAAGAATGGATTGATTGAGCCATTTTAGCGGACTGGGATTGGAATGTCCAGTCCAATTTGATACCTTTGAGACGTATGACGGTTCTCCGGTCTGCCGACCACGCGCCGCTGACGCCCAAGGGGCGGGCGACGCGCGCGCGCATCGTCGACGCGGCGGCCGCGCTCATCTTCGAGCGCGGCGTATCGGGCACGAGCCTCGACGACGTCAAAGCGGCCGCCAGCGTGAGCAGCTCGCAGCTCTACCACTATTTCGCGGACAAGGTCGCGCTGGTCAGCGCGGTGATCGCGCACCAGGTGGACGCTGTGTTAGGCGGGCAGGAACCGTACCTCTCGCACCTCGACAGCATGGCGGCGCTGCGCGCGTGGCGTGATGCCGTCGTGCGCGTTCGCCGGACACTCAACTGTCATGGCGGGTGTCCGATCGGCTCGCTGGCCAGCGAGCTCGCCGAATCCGACAACACGCTCCGGCGTGAGGCCGCGGCGGGATTCAGCCGCTGGGCGGAGCGCATTCGCGTCGGACTGCATGCCATGCGAGAGCGCGGAGAGCTTCGCGCGGAGGCCGACCCGGCCGTCCTCGCCACGGCCATTCTGGCGTCCACGCAGGGCGGTATTCTCCTCTCACAGGCGCACCGGTCGACAGCGCCGCTCGAGATCGCGCTCGACACGATGCTCGACTACGTCGCGTCGTTCCTGACGCCGCGGGGACAGAAGGGCCGGCGCGCCGGGACCGGACGAGTGCGCGTGCCTAACCGAGCATAGCGATTCGCTCGCACACCCCCGGCTTCCACTCATAGGTTGCACGACCGCGCGATGGGCCTCGTGGCGCCTACCTACCAGGCGATCTCGGCTATACTCTACTACTATCTCGGCTATACTCTATACTCTATAGTAGTTCGGGTTATTGCCGGTAAATGGCGCCTAAAGCACCCGTGCCGCCGCCTAGCATCTCCGCGCCTGTGATCAGCAGATCCTCTCTCCCGTTCGCGCAAATGTGGCGCTTGACGCGACATTGTGTGAGACATATATTGAGACATCAGGAGGGACTATGGCTAGGCTCCAGTTGGAGAAAGACTTCGCCAGCACCACGCTCGGTTGGGCTGAACGCGAGCTCGAGCTCACAGACCCTGAAATCGGCCAGACGTTAGGCGTCGATCGAAAGACCGTGCACCGGTGGCGCAAACGGGAGAGTGCGCCGCGCCCGGAGCAGCGCAGGCAGATGGAGAAGCTGACGCAGCTCAAGTGGCTGCTCGAGAACGCATTCCGCACGCCCGCTGCTGGGAAGCGCTGGCTCCATCAGCCCGTTCCTGCGCTCAAGGGGCGCCTTCCGATTTCGGTACTTACCGATGGCGATATCGACAGCGTCATCGAGGTGCTCGCGACACATGTGTCGGGCGCGCACGTGTGATGACGCAGGCAATTTCGTGGGCGGCTAACGCGGCGTAGTCCTTCATGCCCGTGGACTTCGAGGGACGGGTTTGGCGCCACGTGCCCCTTGGCGCTCATCCGCTACACGTGGGATTCATATTGCTCGCGCGAGGTCGCTGGAACCGGCAGTCGGAGTATGGGTGCCTGTACACATCGCTAACGCGCGAAGGCGCGCGCGCCGAGTACGACAAGGAGCTCACCCGGTCGGGCATCGATGCGGCAATGGATCAGCGGAGGGATCTCGTGTCGCTTGAGGTCAGTGTGGCGCGCGTCCTCGATCTCACCGACGTCTCAGTCCGCAGGCGTCGCCGCGTCAACCTCGCCGAGCTGACTGGCAACGCACCCGACGATTTGGAAACGTGCCGGCTCATCGCGGATCTCGCACGCTTGGACGGGTACGACGCGATTCTGTCTCCGTCCGCGGCGCTCGAAGGCGCGCGTAACCTCAACCTCTATATCGATCGCCGTGCCGATCATGTGCGGTTGATGGAAGGACCGGACCGCGAGCCGCTCAACTACTGACCAGCGCGCGCCGCCAAGGACATCAAGCGCATTCGCCGTCACCCTCTCGTCACACCAGGTAACGCGGACCTTCAATGCGAGTACCCAAGCGGGCGGTAGACCGCCGCCCGCCTAACGTCGTGATGCGCGATTCGGCCGCCTTGCTCGCTCCCCTACGTTTTCTTGGCGTTAGGCAGGAGTCGGCGGATGCTGATCTCGGAGCGTTGTTGGAACCGTCACGCTCGCTCGAATCCGGGAACGGACGGCCGGAAGCTCGTCCACAGGTACGGCCGCCAGAGGCAAGTAATACGCACACTGCGGAGTATAGTAGAACAGAAAGTGATCTGCTGATTCGACGACGCGCAGCAGTGTGGCCCATCGGACCAGCACCGAGCTCGCCCGGTTCTCCATCATCAATCCGTCGTCCCGGAGCGCGAACACCTGCGGCCCGCCCAACATGGGGTTACTGCGGAGCTGGCGCTTCACGGCCCAGCGATTGATCCATGGAAGGCCGACGAACCCAAACAAGGGAAGAGCAACAATCCAGAACAGATTGTCGAGCAGAGCCGACACAAACGACTTGCCAAACCAGAGAGACAGCCCGACAAAGCCGAGCGGAAGCACAGCGTACGCGTACTGCATGCGCCGATACCACTTGGAGCGCGCCGCGAGGGCGCGTTGGACGCTCGCGCGTAACTCGGGAGTAACATCGAATTGATACGAGAGCGCGGAAGGTGTCATAGTGTGAGAGCTTGGTGGACGACTCCTCTCATTTCGCTGCCGCAGAGACGAGCTCGAGCTGCAACATGGCACCCTGGCTCCCGATCGGCTCGCGCGTTCTTACGACATCGTGCGTATCCTTGGCTACCCAGTAATTCTCATCGATGCCGGTTCCTTTCACAGCGACGTGCCAACAATCGAATTCACCTGCGTCTGTCTTGATGTGCTCTTCTCCCGCGACCGTCAGTGTGACCGGCGAGAACACCGGTTCACGTCCGAGCTCGAGAACACTCGCGGTCCCGGCCCAGCCTTGGCCTAACGGTAGCTCCGCCAGGGCGGCTCGAAGCGAGTAGTAGTTGAGAAAGCTTCGTTCGCCAAGTCGGACGTTGAGTGGCACCAGCTGATGTCCGGCTGTTAGCAGGCCATGCGCCATCGAGTCGTCGGTGGCGAGCAACAGATCGCTGTCAGTCGTGACGGTGTGCCGGGAGACGGGTGCGAGATTCGTGCGGCGCATGACCACCGAATCGGTAAGCGCCTGCCCTTGGATTTGCATTGACATGACGACCAGCCACGTGTCCTCGTGGTCCGTCGTGATGCGTGCGACGGTGACCGTTCGGACGCCGAGGTCCTGTCGTTGGTCGCCCGACTGCACAACCGCGCTGTATCGCCACGTGCCCGCGTGCACTCCTGGCGTGCGTTGCGCCAGAACGAGACTCGGCGAAAGCGAGATGCCGGTTAGGAGTGCGACCAAGAGGCCGACGCGAGACAGGGACATACGGTTCCTTATACAGCCCGAAGGCGTTAGCACGTGCGTCTAGCCTCCGCTCGAAGGTTGCGAACCAGCTGACGACCGCCTGCCAAACAATTCACGCAGCGCGAGGATCACGGTCAGCGCGCCAGTCGTGCCGACCGCGTACAAAATGCAGATGAACCGGTAGGCTCCGTTGGACGCGGCAAAATCAGGCGGGAAGTGGCCGTTCAAGTGGATGACGGGCATAGCCACCGCGACAACGCCGCCGAGCAGAAGAATGATCCGTCCGATGAGCCGCTCGCGCAGCAGGAGCAGCCCGCACCCCCATACGACGAAAATCAGAATCGCGTACGGGTTGGCGACGACGTGCTTGTCAAAGCCATGGACGTAGTCATCAGGGAGGTGAAGCAAGACGAGGACGAGCGAAATCAGGGACATCTGCGCCAGGAGGTCATTTCTTTTCATGGTGTCTCCGCGCCCTCACGGGTCACAATAATGACGACGTCGTCAATCAGTTGCTCGCCGTCGGTCCGCTGAAGCGACGGCAAGTCGAGCGATCTCTGGTGCCTAACGCTCTTTCACTTGAGCTCCTCGGCGAGGCCGATAAGAAGTCCTTCGGGGCCGCGGATGTAGCAGAGACGATACGCGTTTTCGACTGAACCACATACCTGGGCTGCATCGGAGCGCGCGGTTTGTCTAGCGCGTTACCTAACCTCGTCGTTGAGCCGGCTAGTCAGCTCTACCACCGCGGAGGCCAGCGACCCACCGCGCACTTCGACCTGAAAGTCCTCCGCCACGCACTCGAACGTCGAGTCGTGGAACGCGAACACAAAGTGCCGAAGGCCGTCGAACATGGAGCGGCGATGATATGGATGTACGGCATTCATGCGCTCCAGTCGGCGTACCCACGAGGACTCGAGGACTTCGAACACGCCGTACGGGTGGAGGCCACGCGCCGCCAGCGGATGGCCGGCGAACGCTTCGTCGTTCGGCGGTCCAAACTGGTGGGCGCGAGCCCGGACGCTCCTGTTCAGCCGACCAGTGAATGGATGCTCGATGCGCGCGCGAATCGGTCATCGACCTCAGGTTACCGTATAGCGCCGAGTTCAGCGCCAAGCACAAACCATCCGAGTGTGAAGATGGTTCTCCTGAATGCATCTCGCCAGGAGCGTACGTGGCCGATGTGCGCGCGCTTGTGCAACGTCTCGTTAGTCCGCACTCGTGATGGCGCTCACCCTACGCCGACCCACGCCGCAGGAGCCACCAGAGAGCGAGGAGTGCTCAGAGATCTCTCCAGCACTCTCATCGAACCCAGTCATCGAACCGGTGCCCGTCGTGATTCCAGTAGATATGCGCGGCGTCCACTTCGCCATCGGCCAGGTTCAATCCCTGGCAGGTCTTTGAGCGCTGAAACCCGGGAAGCGCGTACCCGAGTTCCGCAGCGTTCCTTGTCAGCTTCAACGTTCGTTAGGCTGCCGCTCAGAGGGAGCTCCTTGCCGTGGCTAACGCGAAACACGCGGGCGTCGCGCTTCGCGATTTCGGCCACGGCGACGCCACCGACCTGATCGGGCCGCAAAGAACCGCTGCCGACTTCGTGTTGTTTTTGAAGCAACAGCCATCCGAAGCCGCGGCGCGATTTCGCACCGTTGCATGGACGCTCGTGCGTCTCGATGCGCAGTCGCACCTTTGGCGACATCGGCGCCGGCGTCATGGGCCTGTATTCCACACCTCCGGGGGGAGACGGATAAGAGCAGTTGTGTTAATGGCAGGATGCTTTCGTCTTGCGGCTGTCCATTTGCGGCTTCGATCGTAATTCGTGGCGCGCTCTATCGTAATTCGCGGCCAGTGTCAGGGCTGGCTGTATCGTAATTTCGGCGGCTGTGGCCAAAGCGTGTCTGAGAGGACGGAAACGGAAGGCGAGCGGAGATGCGAGAGCTGAGATTCGAGAGAGACGAACAGCGACGCGAGATGACCGGCGCTGGCGCGCGGTTCACTCATACCGCAGCGCGTGAATCGGATCCACTCGCGATGCCTTGAGCGCCGGCAGGAACCCCGCCGCGAACGCGACCAGCGCCAGCGCAACCGCCGCCGCCGCGATCACCACCGGATCGTATCCCTGCAGCCCGTACAGCAGCGACTGCGCGGCCCGGCCGAGCCCCATCGCCGCGGCGATTCCGATCGCCCCGCCGATCAACGTCATCACGCCCACCTGACGCAGCACGAGCCCTTGCACCGAACCAGCGTTCGCGCCGAGCGCCATGCGCACGCCGATCTCACGCGTCCGCTGGGCGACCGAGTATGCGAGCACACCGTATAGACCGATCGCCGCGAGCAGCGTCGCCAGGAGCGCGAACGCCACGGTCAGGTCGCTGATCATGCGGTCGAGATACACGTTGTCGCGCACCTGCTGCGGCAGCGGCTCGAGCGCTTCGAGCGGCAGATTCGGATCGATGCGCTTCATCGCCGACCGGATCGCGCCGATGCTCTGG
>DASVAC010000151.1:0-10327 GCA_036376535.1 Gemmatimonadaceae bacterium
GATCGTGGCGTCGGCATCCGCCGCCACGTGCAGGATGTTGTGCCCCTCGAAGTTCCCGGAGCGCGTCACGCCCCAATGCGCCGCCGCCGCACGGGCGTCTTCGCCTAACAATGCCTCGAGCTCGCCTGCGTCCCACACGTAGTAGCGGCCTTCCTCGCCCTCGCTGTCGGCGTCCAGCGACGCGTAGAACCCGCCGCTCGGCGCCGTCATCTCGGCGCCCACCCAGGCGATGAGGTCGGTCACGACGTCCCGGATTTCCGGGTCCCGCGTCACCTGAAACAGGTGCACGCCTAACCGGCACAGCAGGGCGTTGTCGTACAACATCTTCTCGAAGTGCGGAACCAGCCACCGTCCGTCCACGCTGTAGCGATGAAAGCCGCCGCCGATCTGATCGTGGATGCCGCCGCGGCTCATCGCGAGAAACGAATCGCGCGCTACGATCATCCCGTTAGGCAGGAGCCCGCGCCGCCACGCCACCAGCGCGAACTCGAGCGCCATCGCGTGCGGAAATTTGGGCGCACCCTCGAACCCGCCGGACCGCTCATCGAACCGCCGCGCCACGCCGCGCGCCGCGCTCGCCAGCAGCGCGATCGTCGGCGTGCCGCTCGCTCCCTGCGCCGCCGCCATCCGGGTGTACATCGTCCGCACTTGCCCCGCCGCCGCCTCGACATCGCCGCGCCGCTCCCGAAACGCGGTCGCCACCGATGACAGCACCCGGCGAAACGACGGCATGCCCTGTCTGTCGTTGGGCGGGTAATACGTCCCGCCATAGAACGGCACACCGTCCGGTGTCAGAAACACCGTCATCGGCCAGCCGCCGTGACCGGTCATCGCTTGCACGGCGCTCATGTAGATCGCGTCCAAGTCAGGCCGCTCCTCGCGATCCACCTTGATGTTCACGAACAACTCGTTCATGAGCGCCGCCGTCTCCGGATCCTCGAACGACTCGTGCGCCATCACGTGACACCAGTGGCACGCGGCGTATCCGATGCTCAAGAGGATCGGCCGGCCTTCACTGCGTGCGCGACCGAGCGCTTCCGCGCCCCACGGATACCACTCCACCGGATTCTCGGCGTGTTGCCGGAGATACGGGCTCGTCTCGCGCGCCAGTCGGTTCATACCAACAATCCTGCGCTGCACTGCTGCACCATCGGGGCACTCACTGCCATTCGGCCTGGTGCGCCATATAATCCCACCATGCCTTCCAATGTAGTCGTCTCGAAGCGGCGCGATCCGGGCCGCCTCGTCGCGATCATCGTCACACTCGTAGTCCTCGCTGCTTGGCCGCTCGCTCTCTCGCCGCTCATCGACCTCGAGACTCTCGCGCCCGCTCCCGGCGCGCATCTCGCGCTCGGACCTGAGTATGTCATCCTCGCGCCGATCTGCGATGTGATGGATGCACTAACGCTGCTGAGCGTGAGTCAGACGGTCGCGCTGCTCGTGTCGCTCGCCGCACTGTACATCGTCTGGCGCGAGCTGCGGTGGCGCCGGTTCGGGACGACGCTGCTGCGCGAGCTGCGGTTCGCACTCGTCGCGCTCGCCGGATTGGTGCTGTTCTACGTCCTGGCTATCGTCGCGCCGCGTCCGATGGCGCGGTTGACGCTCGACGATGCCGATGCAGTGAGCATCGACGTGCACAGCCACACGCGCTTCTCGCACGACGGGCGGAAATCGTTCACGCCCGAGGCGAATCGCGCGTGGCATCGCGCTGCCGGCTTTGACGTCGCGTACATAACCGATCACAGTCGTTTCGCCGGCGCGCGCGAGGCGGCGCGCGACAATCCGGCGCGCGCCGGTGATGGTCTCACGTCCCTGCCCGGCATCGAGTACGTCGCATACCACAACCATCTTCTCACGCTCGGCGCCGGCGACAGCGTTGCCGCGTCGCTTCTTGCCGACTCAGAGCGCACGCCCGCAACGCGGACTGGACTATCCGCTCGCCAGCCCGTGATCGTGCAGACGATTCCGGACAATCTTGCGCGGCTGCCGGCACCCGACCCCGCCGGTCAGCGCGGTGCCATCGCCATCGAATTGTCCGACGGCTCGCCGCGCGGCATCGAACAAAGCCAGCGCGACCGCACGCGCATCATCCGGTTGGCCGATAGTCTCGACCTCGCGCTGGTCGCCGGCTCCGACAATCACGGCTGGGGCAGGACCGCGGTGGCCTGGAGCGTGATGCACATTCCCGGCTGGCGCGCCCTGCCCGCCGATTCGTTAGGCGAAGCCATCGCCGACCGTCTGCATTCGGCGCGCCGTCACGCCGTCGAGGTCGTCGCGCGCCGCACACCGGACGGGGGCCAATACCGTGCGCTCGTCGTTGCCACGCTCCCGGCCGTCGCCTGGAACATCCTCCGCACCATGTCGCCGCTCGAGCGCCTGTCGTGGATTGCATGGGCGTGGATCGTGACGGGCATTCTGATGTTCAGCGTCTCTCGACTCCGCGCCGCCGAGTGACGGATCGCGCCACGCGGAGGCCCAGCGGCACATCGCTGGCCCTGTGCATCGTGACGGCGGCGGCCGTGATTCGCGGGATCTTCGCCGTGATCATCACGCTGCCGCCCGACGAGACGTACTACTGGGAGTGGTCGCGCCACCTGGCCGGCGGCTACTTCGACCACCCGCCGGCCGTCGCGGTGTTGATCCGGTTAGGCACCGCGCTCGTCGGCGTCACGCCACTCGGCGTCAGAATCGGTAGTGTATGCGCGGGCTGGGCGGCATCGGTCATGCTCGTGCTGCTGGCGCGGCGACTCGCCGGCCACCGCGCCGCGCTCATCGCGGCGATGGCGCTCTGCTGCATGCCGCTCGCCGCCGCCGGACTTGTTCTGGCCACCCCGGACGCACCGTTGCTGTTCGCGTTCGCGCTCACGCTCCTCGCGCTCGACCACGCGATCGAGGCCGAGCCGGGCAGCCGTCTTGCCACCCAGTGGTGGCTCGCCGCCGGCGTTGCGTTAGGCATCACATTCGTGTCGAAGTACAACGCGGTGCTGCTGCCCGTCGGCGTGTTGATCGCGTGCCTCGCGTTCGCCCCGCTGCGGCGACAATTGCGCACGGTCGGACCATACGTCGCCACCGTCGTCGCGCTGCTCATCTTCCTGCCGGTCATCGTGTGGAATGCCCGACACCAGTGGGCGTCGTTCGCATTTCAGCTCGGCCACGGCTTTACATCGGGACACGGCACACCGTTCTCCCGCGAGAGCTCGCTTTTAGGCGGACAGCTCGCGCTCGTGTCGCCAGTCCTGTTCGTGCTGTTCGCGATCGTGGTCGTGCAGAGCGCGCGCAGTCGCGAACCGCGCCGCGTGATGTTGGCAATGATCTCGGCCACCGTGTTCCTGTTCTTCTGCATTGGCGCGTGGCGACACCCGGCTGAAGCGAATTGGCAGGCTCCCGCATACATCCCGGCGATCGCGCTCCTCGCCGCTCACGCGGCGACGACGAACAGCCGCGCCTGGTCGCGCTGGATCACCGCCGGTTGCGCGTTAGGCGCGATCATGGCGCTGGTCATCTACCTGCAGTCGATCGTACCCGTCTTGCCGATCACCGCGCGCGATGATCCCACCGCGCGCGGCACCGGCTGGGATGCGCTCGCCGTCCGCATGCAGACGTTGGCCGATCGCGAAACGGCGCGCACCGGCGTGCACGTATGGCTCGGCGGCGACCGCTATCAGGAGGCGTCGGAGATCGCGTTTCACCTGCCGTCGCACCCGGAGACGTTTTCGCTCAACCTCGAGGGCCGGCCTAACCAGTACGACTTGTGGCCCGGCTTCCCGGATCGCGCGCACCGTGGCGACGACCTGTTGCTCGCGTTCGAAATCCAGTCCGCCGATTCCGTGGGTAACGTCGTCAGACGTTTGCGCCCCTTTTTCGACGACGCCCGCATGGTGGATGTGGTGGACTTGCGGCGCGGCTCCGAGCTGCGCACGCGCCGGCGCATCTGGTTGCTCGAGCGGTGGCACGGCTCGTGGCCTCCCAAAGGATTCACGCCGTGATCGCGCAGGTGCTGCCGCACTTGCCTCGAGCCGCGGCGCGCAGGAATGTTTGCTCATGACCGGCGACGCACCCTGTTGGCTCAACGAGTTCAACGACTTTTCCATGACCACCGCACTGGCCTCCGAGCTCTCCGACTATCTCGCCACGAACGACCGGCGCATCCACGACGAGTTGTTTGCGTTCCTTCGCATTCCGAGCGTGAGCGCGCGCTCCGAGCATCGCGATGACATGACGCACGCCGCTGAATGGCTGGCGACGTCGATGCGCACTGCAGGATTGAAAGCCGAGATCCTGCCAACGGGCGGTCATCCTGTTGTGCTGGGCGAGTGGCGCGGTGCACCGCCCGGAGCCAAGACCGTACTCATCTACGGCCATTACGATGTGCAGCCCGTCGAGCCGCTCGACTTGTGGACCACGCCGCCCTTCGAGCCCGCCATCCGCGACGGACGCATTTACGCGCGTGGCTCCGTCGACGACAAAGGCCAGCTCTTTCTGCACATCAAAGCACTCGAAGCGCACCTGGCCACGCGCGGTTCATTGCCCGTCAACGTCATCGTGCTCGCCGAGGGCGAAGAGGAAGTCGGAAGCGGCAACCTTGCGCCGTTCATCGAGCGGCACCGCGATCGCTTGCGCTGCGACTACTGTGTCATCTCCGACTCATCGATGTTCGCGCCGGGGCTGCCGTCCATTCTGTCGTCGCTGCGCGGACTCGCGTACTTCGAGATCCAGGTGCAGGGGCCTGCCTCGGATCTGCACTCGGGCATCTATGGCGGTGCCGTCGTCAATCCGGCAACCGCACTCGCCCGCATCATCGCGTCGTTCCACGACGAACACTGGCACGTGGCGATTCCTGGCTTCTACGACGACGTGCGCGACTGGGAGCCGCGCGTGTTGAAAGAGATGCGTGCGCTTCCGTTCGACGACGAGCGATTCCGGAAGGAAGTCGGCGCGCCGGCGCTCGATGGCGAAGCCGGCCGCACGACGCTCGAGCGCATCTGGACGCGCCCGACGTGCGACGTGAATGGGCTCTTGAGCGGCTACACCGGCGAGGGCGCGAAGACGGTCTTACCCGGTAAGGCGATGGCGAAAGTGAGTTGTCGCCTCGTGCCCGATCAAACGCCGGACGCCATCAAGCGCGTGCTAACGGCGCACATTGAGCGTGTGGCGCCACGCGGCGTCACCGTCACCGTGAACGCGCTGCACGGCGGTCCGCCGTGGCGCGCCGAGATGCGCGGGCCGCTCGTCGACGCGGCGCGCCGCGCGCTCGCCGGTGCGTTCGGGCGCGAGCCCGTGATCACCGGCGAAGGCGGCTCGATTCCCGTCGTCGGCGACTTCGAGCGCATCCTCGGCGTGCCGGTGCTGCTCATTGGCTTCGGGCTGCCGGGCGAGAACGCCCACGCGCCTAACGAATGGATGAGCGACGAGAACTTCGTGAAGGGAACGCGCGCGATCGCGATGCTGTGGGACGAGCTCGCGAAGACTCCCGCCTAACGGTGGCGCCACGCGGCGCCCGCGATCCGCGGGCCCGCGTGCTCAGAGCCCGCCCAGCAACGCGTCGTTGTTCGGCGTCGCGGCAATGCGCTTGATCAACCACTCCATGCCCGATTGCGGCGGCATCTGCTGCAGGCCACGGCGCAGCGTGAACACTGCATCGATCTGATCCGGCCGGAAGAGCTTGTCCTCACGACGGGTGCCGCTGGTCGCGATGTCGATCGCCGGGTAGATGCGCTTCTCGGCCAACGACCGGTCGAGCTTGATCTCGCAG
The DNA here is from genome assembly GCA_036376535.1 of Gemmatimonadaceae bacterium. GTDB lineage: Bacteria > Gemmatimonadota > Gemmatimonadetes > Gemmatimonadales > Gemmatimonadaceae > JADGGM01. The sequence continues at coordinate 5,753 of DASVAC010000151.1, forward strand.
TTGCCCGTGCCCTTGAACTCCTCGAAGATCACGTCGTCCATTCGCGAACCCGTCTCGACGAGCGCGGTCGCGATGATGGTGAGTGAGCCGCCGCCGTGCTGCGGCGCCACCGACCGTGCGGATCCAAAGAATGCCTTCGGCTTCGCCATCGCCGTCGCGTCGAGACCGCCGCTCAGCGTCCGTCCGGTGCCGCGCTCGACCGTGTTGTGTGCGCGCGCGAGTCGCGTGAGCGAGTCGAGCACGATCACGACATCCTTGCCGCTCTCGACGAGCCGCCGCGACCGCTCGAGCACCATGTCGGCCACATCCACGTGGCGTTCTGCCGGTTGGTCGAAGCTCGACGCCACGACTTCACCGCGTCCCCACGAAATCATCTCGCTCACTTCTTCGGGCCGCTCGTCCACCAACAACACGAGCAACACCGCTTCCGGATGATTGATGGCGATGCCTTCCGTAATCGCCTGCAGCAGCATCGTCTTTCCGGCGCGCGCCGGTGCGACGATCAGCGCGCGCTGCCCATAGCCGATCGGCGCGATGAGATCGATTGCGCGACGCGTGAGCTCCGGACCGCCCTTGGCCGCGCGTCCCGTCTCCAGGACTAACTTGCGCTCCGGGTACGAGGCGATCAGCGAGCTGAAATCGGGACGGCGCTGCGCGCTCGTCGGATCTTCGCCGTTCACGCGCTGGAGCTCGACTAACGTAGTGCGCCCGCGATGATCGCGGCCGGTGGTGGCCTCGATCAGGTCGCCGCGGCGAAGCGCGAACTGCCGGACCATGAACGGAGCGACGAACGGATCGCCGGGCATTGGCAGGTAGCTGTCGTCCGCGCGGCGGATGAAGCCGCCCTCGCGCGACGAGTCGAACCACCCGGTCACCGTCCCGTCGGCAACGATGGGCTGCGGTGGCCCGCCGTTGTGATGATCGGGACGCGGACCGCCGCGTCCGCGACCTCGCCTGCCTCGCCTACCGTTGTTGGGGAATCGTCCGTCGCGCGGAGCTTGATGAGGCTGACCACCGCCGCCGCTACCCTGGTTCACTGCAGGCGCTGCTCCGCCCGCGGCGTCGCCTCCCGAAGTGGGCGACGATGCATCGGGTGGAGTCGCCGGCGGCACACTGGGCGTCGAGTCGGCGGCCGGTTCGGATGGAGGTCCGCCCGATTCACCGCTCGAGCCCTCTCCGTTAGTCACAGGATAGGAGCCCGACTCACCATTCATGGGCAGTCCAACGTCATCACGATATGGACTGGGTTCGGATTGCGTATCGCGTGGTCCACCGCCGCGGTTTTGCGGGCGCGGACCGCGACCGCGCCGTGTAGGGCGTCGACGATCGTTCATGCACCAATACGTGTCATGGAGTGATTGGAATCGCGCTTGTGGCGCCCACCGATGTGGTGCCCACTACGCTGTTGCTACATCTCTCGCGAGATGCACGTGTCCGGTATTCGCCGCCGGCGCCGTGCGATCTCGACGTTTGTATGGAGCTCGGTCTATTGGCGAGTCCGAATGAGGTATCACGGTCGGCGCGCTCGAGCGCGACACACGACATCGTGATTCTACCTTTCCCGCGATTCCCGCTACGCGCCCTTCGCTGCGTCCGGCAATCGCGGATGCGGCTGCGTCCAACGGCAAAGGCCGGATAGAACGCGCTGCCGCACGGACCCTGCCATGCGTTGTGGCCGCCAGGGCTCTGCCCTCGGCCACCTCGATTATCACCTACTGGCGGCTCGCGCGCAACCTTTGCGCCGCTCCGCTGTCCGGCCCCAAACTAGCGCCGAACTCGTACCGATACCACCCGCCGGATCAACGAAGCAGCCGCTCTTCCACGACCTCGTCGAGAGAGCGCACAGTTCCGATGATGCGTCGAACGAGCTCGATGATCCGCTCCACCGCGACGCGATGCTGTGCGTCCAGCGTTGACTCCATCGCCAAAAGCTGCGTTTCCGCGAGCAGTGCGGCGAGTGGGTTGTTGAGCTGATGCTGAACGAGCGCGGTTAGCTTCTGGAGGTCGGTCTGCGGTGGGATCTCTGGCACCTCTGACGCCGTAGACGACTTCGGAGCAGGTTCAGTCACGGGCTGACACGGCCTCTCGCCAATCGGTATCTTAATCTAATCATGATCGCCCATTCAATCGACCCCGCCGCGGCGATCGCCTCCGCTGTGAAAGACTATCAAGAAACCAGCGACGTGGCGAGTCTCCTTGGACAACTCGAGACGGCTTGCGCGGCGTGCTCCGACGCGGACGCGCTGATGAAGGCGGTCGAGCCCTACCAGGACATCCCCGAAGTGGCGGGACCCGTGTACGAGCACGTCGTCGCCTCGAGGCCCGACGACGCACGAGCGCTCGTGCGACTGGCCAACGCCTATTGGCTGTCCGGACGGGGCCCGGATGCGGTGAAGGCTCTCGCGGATCGAGCGATTGCGGCCGACCCGAGCAATCGCGGTGCATGGCATCTGTGGGCGTTGAGCGAGGCGACTCTGCGCGACCGCGTTGATCGCTGGAGGCACGTCGTCGAGCGCTTTCCCTCGGACGAGCTCGCGCAAGCGAATCTCGCCGACAACGCCGCGAGCCTTGCATCCACCGAGGGTGATCGCGGGGCACTTCAGATCGCGATCCGCACCTACAAGGGCTTGCTCCGGACGGCGTCGAGAACGGAGCAACGAGTGGCGCTCGAGCGGGCTGTGGCCACGCTCGAGCAATGGCGCCTCTAGCAAAAACGACGTGGGGCTGCTGCCCGAAGGCAGCAGCCCCACGAAGTGTTGGCGATTACTCGCCGCCCGCTATTAGGAGCCGAGCTTGGTGACGTTCTGAGCTGCCGGTCCCTTGGCGCCCTGAACGATGTCGAACTCCACGCGCTCTCCCTCGCTCAGCGTCTTGAAGCCTGTGCCCTGGATGGCCGAGTGGTGAACGAAGCAATCCTTCTGTCCGTTCTCCGGGGTGATGAAACCAAAGCCCTTGCTGTCGTTGAACCACTTGACCGTGCCGGTGGTACGCATACGAATCTCCTGACGTGTCGGTGGAGTCCGGATGCGTCCGTACTTACCGACGATGTGACCCGCGAACTTTCGCCGTCGCGGTAGGCGCGCCCGAGCACTCGCCCGAGCACAAACACTTTCGAGATGTGAAAAAGGACCTCGGCTCCATGCCAGGTCCCTGGTGTTCGCTGGTGTTTAGGCGGCTGTAATGTAGTTGCTACCGGCCTGTCAAGTCAATGCTGAAAGCGGGCGGGGCCTTACGCGCTTGCCTCGCTCATCCGGCGTGTGAACCGCCGGACCACGGCCAGCAGGTCTTCCAGGTCAAAAGGCTTTTGCAGGACGGTGGAATTGCAGGCTTGGAGCAGGTCCTGCGCGCGCTCGCTCGCATCGCCGGTGGTGAAGATCGTGCGATTGCGGAGGTGTGGCTGCAGGGACGAGGCGAGCTCGAAGAGCACGTCACCGCGCATGTCGGGAATGCGCAGGTCCGTGATGAGGCAATCGAAGTGTTCGGATCTCACGAGTGTCGCGCCGACCTCGCCCGACTCGACGGCCCGGACTTCATATCCGGCCCTCGAGAGAGCGATGGACAGGGCGCGACAGATGGACGGTTCGTCGTCCACCACCAGTACGCGCGCGCGTTCGTCGTAGATCTTCATGCTTCGTGAGCTCCCGGTCGGCTCAACTGCGCCGTTAGTTCTCGAATCAACTTCTCCGGCTCGCCGCGTTGTCGCAGCATCGACGGAGTTAGTCCAGTTGCCGCGCGAACCTGTCGCGCGAACAGTCGGCCGCTTCCATAGCCGAGCTTCTTCGTGATGTCATCCAGCAAATAGCCTGGGTCCCGCATGTAGTGCACGGCGCGTGTGAGACGTGCCGCCAGAATCAGCATTCGAGCCGACGCCAGGCCGAGTCGGTCGAGCCATCGATCCAAGTTTCGGCGCGTCATGCCTGCCGCTGAAGCCAGATCTTCCACGCCGCGAAACGCGTGCGGCATGTCGAACAACTTCGTGATTGCTCGTCGCAGCATGGGCGGCGCTGCTTGCAAGCGCGGCGCGAGTCCTTGCAGGACGATGTCGCTCAACTGCTGCGCCGGCACTCGCTCCAGCAACTCACGCAACCGTCGCGGCTCATCATCGAAGCCACGGAGGATCAGGTGACGAACGCCGAGGTTTGCTAACTCGACTGTCGCGCGCAACAGCTCCGGTGAGAGCAGCGTGTACACGACTACCGGAAGTGTCGGATGCCGGCCGATCAATTGTTTCAGCGCTTCGATCTCGATCGTACCATCGACGCGAGGATCGATGACGACGACGTCGATCGGTCGCGATCGCACGATTTTCGAGAGTGTGTCCCAATCGTCGACGACGGTTAGGACATGCTCATTCTCGAGTGCGACGCGGAGGTGAGACGAGAGCTTGGAGGAAAGGCGGGCGAGTACTTCCACGGTTGGCGCCACATTGTCCGAAAAGTGCACATCGCTGTCCTAAAATGTGCATTTACGTCAGGACGCGCCAACGTACCTTGCCGTGACGTTAGTGACACCACATCACACCCCGTCCGCGAGGTTACCATGGTCCGCCGTCGCCTTACCTTTCTTGCTCTTGTC